>MEEC01000019.1:0-2659 GCA_001724315.1 Lautropia sp. SCN 70-15
GGACACGCTGAAGATGCACGAGGTGATCGCCGCGGCCGTCGATCCGCTCACCGCCTTGTCGGTGGGCCTGAAGGTCGATTCCGAAGCCCTCCCCGCTTCGCTGGTCGAGGCCATCCAGACCGGAGCCGTCGACCTCACGAAGCCCGGAACGACCCTGGCGCTGCTACGCCTCGATGCGATCGTGGGCGTGAAGGGAACGGTCGAGACGGTGAACGGTGTGGACACCCTGACCAGGGTCGGCATCACCTGCGCCTTGTGCCACTCGACCGTCGATGACTCCTTCGCTCGCGGAATCGGGAAGCGCCTGGACGGCTGGCCGAATCGCGATCTCGATCCCGGTGCGATCATCGCCTTGTCTCCCGCCCTCGATGCCGACGGCAAGGCGAGCTACGCATCGTGGGGCCCCGGCAAGTTCGACCCTCGCCACAACATCGATGGCAAGAACAAGCCCGTCGTCATCCCGCCCGCCTACGGCCTGGACGGCATTCACAGTGTGACGTTCACCGGGGACGGCACCGAACTTGCGTACTGGAATCGCTACGTCGCGGTGGCCGAGATGGGCGGCCAAGGCACGGTCACCGAGCCCCGGCTCAACCTGGTCGTGCAGAACGGCATCGAAGATCTCGTGACGGCGAAGCTACCGGGCCTGCAGGCCTATCAGCTGTCCCTGAAGGCTCCAGCGCCTCCGGCAGGCAGCTACGACGTCGACGCAGCCCTGCGCGGCAAGGTGGTCTCCGAGGGCGCGGGCACCTGCTCGACCTGCCACAGCGGACCGCTGTTCACCGATGCCAACATTCGGTTGCATCCGGCGAGCGACTCCATGGCCGAGCCCGAGTCACCCAGCTACGCCTCACGGTCGGCCACCAAGCAGTATCGAACGACGCCCCTCAAAGGGATCTGGCAGCACCCGCCCTACTTCCACGATGGCTCTGCAGCCACCCTGGCCGACGTTGTCCGGACCTACGACACCCGACGGTCACTGGGCTTGACCGCGCAACAGGCCGCCGATCTGGTCGAATACCTGAAGTCGCTGTAGCGCGATGCCCGCGTTGCGGGGCGCGGCGCGCGTGAAGAAAAGACCTTGATCTCCTGAGGGGATCAAGGCCTTTTCGTATCGTCCGAAACAGGGTGGGGTGGCTGATGGGACTCGAACCCACGACAACCGGAATCACAATCCGGGACTCTACCAACTGAGCTACAGCCACCACTGAAACTGGCCTGCCCGACAGGATTCGAACCTGTGACCCTCGGCTTAGAAGGCCGATGCTCTATCCAACTGAGCTACGGGCAGCGGGGTCGGACCTTGTCGGGCCGGTTCCGGGTATTGCCGCTGGCATCGGCGCTGCCCGGGAACAACGTGGTCGGGGCGAGAGGATTCGAACCTCCGACATCTTGCTCCCAAAGCAAGCACTCTACCAGGCTGAGCTACGCCCCGGAGGACGCGAATTGTAGCGCAAAAACGAGCGCCCCGTTTTCGGGGCGCCGCGCGCGAGGCCTCAATGTGCCGCGGCAGGCGCGCCCACCGATTCGGCGAGTCGCTTCGCCATGCCCTGCGCCATGCCTTCGTCGCGCGCCTCGACCATCACGCGCAGCAGCGGCTCGGTGCCCGAGGGGCGGATCAGGATGCGCCCGGCGTCGCCGAGCTCCGCCTCGACCTCGCGGCGCGCGCGTTGCAGGCCCTCGTGCTTCTGCCAGTCGAAGCCGCGCTCCACCCGCACGTTGATGAGCGTCTGCGGATAGAGCCTGAGATCGGCGCACAGCTCCGCCAGGCTGTGGCCTTCGCGCCGGATCGCGGCCAGCACCTGCAGCGCGCTGATCGTGCCGTCGCCGGTGCTGTGCCGGTCCAGGCACAGCAGGTGGCCCGAGCTCTCGCCGCCGAAGAGCCAGCCCTTCTCGCGAAGCCGCTCGAGCACGTAGCGGTCGCCGACCTTGGCGCGCTCGAAGCCGATTCCCATCTTTCCGAAAGCCTGTTCCAGCGCGAGATTGGTCATCAGCGTGCCCACCGCGCCCTGCACCGGGCCGACCTTCATCCGGTCGCGGACGATCACGTAGAGCAGCTCGTCGCCGTTGTAGATGCGCCCGCCCGCGTCGACCATCAGCAGGCGGTCGGCGTCGCCGTCGACCGCGATGCCCAGATCGGCCTTCTCCTCCAGCACCTTGGCCCGCAGCGCCTCGGGCGCGGTGGCGCCGACGCCGTCGTTGATGTTGAAGCCGTTGGGCGAGGTGCCGATGGTCACCACCTCGGCGCCCAGTTCGTCGAACACCAACGGCGTGGTGTGATAGCCGGCGCCGTTCGCGCAGTCCACCACCAGCTTCATGCCGCGCAGGTCCAGGTGCGAGGGGAAGCTGCTCTTGCAGAACTCGATGTAGCGGCCGGCCGCGTCCTCGATCCGGCGCACCCGGCCCAGGCCGTCGGAGCGCACGCAGCCGAAGGGCTCGTCGATCGCGGCCTCGATCTCGGCCTCGACCTCGTCGGGCAGCTTGTCGCCGTCGGCCGAGAAGAACTTGATGCCGTTGTCGTCGTAGGGATTGTGCGAGGCGCTGATCACCACGCCGGCCGACAGGCGCCAGGCACGCGTGAGGTAGGCGATCGCCGGCGTGGGCAGCGGGCCGGTCAGCAGCACCTGCATGCCGGCCGAGGAAAACCCGGCCTCGAGCG
>MEEC01000019.1:2763-23572 GCA_001724315.1 Lautropia sp. SCN 70-15
ACCCGCCCAGCCGCCTGGCCGAGCTTGAGCACGAAGTCGGGGGTGATCGGCGTGTCGCCTACGCGGCCGCGGATGCCGTCGGTGCCGAAATATTTACGAGACATTTCGTGTTCTCTCCTGTTGCCTGCGCGGGCCGCGTGTTCAGCCCGCGCCTGCCTCCTCGATTGCCTGCCACACGCGCAGCGCGTCGCGGGTCTCGGGCACGTCGTGCACCCGCACGATCTTCGCGCCGCGCGCCACCGCCGCCAGGGCGGCGGCCAGGCTGCCTGCCAGCCGGCCGTCGACCGGCCGCCCGGTCAGCGCGCCGATCAGCGACTTGCGCGACACGCCGACCAGCAGCGGCATGCCGAAGACCGCGAACTCGTCCAGCGCCTCGAGCAGCTGCAGATTGTGATCGACGGTCTTGCCGAATCCGATGCCCGGATCGAGGACGATCCGCGTGGCCTCGACGCCGGCCGCCCCGAGCGCGACCACCCGCTCGCGCAGCCAGTCCTGCACCTCGGCGACCACGTCTTCGTAGGCCGGGGCCTGCTGCATGGTGCCCGGCTCGCCCTGCATGTGCATCACGCACAACCCGCACCGGCTGGCCGCGACGGCCTCGATGGCGGCGGGCGTGGCAAAGCCGGCGATGTCGTTGATCATGTCCGCGCCGGCGGCGAGCACCTCGCGCATCACCTCGGGCTTGCGGGTGTCGACGGACAGGGGCGCGCCGCAGGCGGACAGCCCCTCGATGACCGGCAGCAGGCGGCGGATTTCCTCGGCAGGCTCGACGGTCGCGGCCCCGGGCCGAGTGGATTCGGCGCCCAGGTCCAGGATGTCCGCGCCCTGCTCCACCATGGCCAGCCCGGCGTCGATTGCCGCCCTCGGGTCCAGGTGACGGCCGCCGTCCGAAAAGGAGTCCGGCGTGAGATTGACGATCCCCATGAGCAAGGGCCGGTCGAGCGAAACCTCGAACCGGCCGCATTGCAGGACGGCTTGCTGCCGGCGCGGCATCGACGAAAGGGAGGCGGGACGCGAACGCGATCGGGCCGCCCCGGCGGGACGGCCCTCGGCGCGCTTACTGGGCGGCGGGCTCCGCCGGCGGGGCCGACGGCGCGGCGGGCGCGGCCGGCGCCACCGTGGCATTGCCCGAGCCGCCGCTGCCGGAGGTGCTGCTGCGCTCCTTCGGCGGGCGCGGCGGACGGCCGGCCATGATGTCGTCGATCTGGTCGGAGTCGATGGTTTCCCACTCGAGCAGCGCCTTGGCCATCATCTCGACCTTGTCGCGGTTGTCCTCGAGGATCTTGCGAGCGGCCGCGTACTGCTCGTCGATGATGCGGCGGATCTCGCTGTCGACCTTGCGCATGGTCTCTTCGGACATGTGCGTGGTCTTGGTGATCGAACGGCCCAGGAAGATCTCGCCCTCGTTCTCGGCGTAGACCATGGGGCCGAGCAGGTCGCTCATGCCGTAGCGGGTGACCATGTCGCGTGCGATGGCCGTGGCGCGCTCGAAGTCGTTCGAGGCGCCGGTGGTCATCTGGTTCATGAAGATCTCTTCGGCGATCCTGCCGCCGAAGAGCACCGCGATGGTGCTGAGCATGCGCTCGCGATCCATGCTGTAGCGATCGCCCTCGGGCAGCTGCATGGTCACGCCCAGCGCGCGGCCGCGCGGGATGATGGTGACCTTGTGCACCGGGTCGGTCTTGGGCACCACCCGCGCCACCACCGCGTGGCCCGACTCGTGGTAGGCCGTGTTGCGGCGCTCTTCCTCGGGCATGACGATGGAACGCCGCTCGGCGCCCATGATGATCTTGTCCTTGGCGCGCTCGAAGTCGATCATCTCGACCAGCCGGGCATTGCGCCGCGCCGCGAACAGCGCCGCCTCGTTGACCAGGTTGGCCAGGTCGGCGCCCGAGAAGCCCGGAGTGCCGCGCGCGATCACATCGGCGCGAACGTCGGAGCCCATGGGCACCTTGCGCATGTGCACGTTGAGGATCTGCTCGCGGCCGCGGATGTCGGGCAGCGGCACCACCACCTGGCGGTCGAAGCGGCCCGGGCGCAGCAGCGCCGGGTCGAGGACGTCGGGCCGGTTGGTGGCGGCGATCACGATGACGCCCTGGCCGGTCTCGAAGCCGTCCATTTCCACCAGCAGCTGGTTGAGCGTCTGCTCGCGCTCGTCGTTGCCGCCGCCCAGGCCGGCGCCGCGCTGGCGGCCGACCGCGTCGATCTCGTCGATGAACAGGATGCAGGGCGCGTGCTTCTTGGCGTTCTCGAACATGTCGCGCACGCGCGCGGCGCCCACGCCGACGAACATCTCGACGAAGTCCGAGCCGGAGATGCTGAAGAACGGCACCTTGGCCTCGCCGGCGATCGCCCTGGCGAGCAGGGTCTTGCCGGTGCCGGGGGAGCCGACCATCAGCACGCCGCGCGGGATGCGGCCGCCGAGCTTCTGGAACTTGGACGGATCGCGCAGGAACTCGACCAGCTCCTGCACCTCTTCCTTGGCCTCGTCGCAGCCTGCGACGTCGGCGAAGGTGATGTTGTTGTTGCTCTCGTCGAGCATGCGGGCCTTGGACTTGCCGAAGGAGAACGCGCCGCCGCGCCCGCCGCCTTGCATCTGCCGCATGAAGAAGACCCAGACGCCGATCAGCAACAGCATCGGGAACCAGGACACGAAGATGTTGAGCAGCAGCGACTGCTCCTCTTCGGGGCGGACGTTGACCTGCACGCCGTACTTCATCAGGTCGCCGACCATCCAGATGTCGTTCGGCGCGTTGACGGTGATCGGGCGGCCATCCTTGGAGCGCGCGCGCAGCGTCTTGCCGTCGACGACGACGCTGTCGATGCGCCCGTCGCGGGCCTCGGCCATGAACTGCGAGTAAGGCATGTCGCCGCCGCGCGCCTGCCGTGTGTCGAACTGCTTGAACACGGTGAACAGCACCAGCGCGATGACCAGCCAGACCGCAGCCTTGGAGAACGCGTTGTTCACTAACCACTCCTTTTGGGGGCCCCGGGCCGGACCCACTGACACGCTTGAATTCTACGCCGTTTGGCCGGAACGCCGGCCCGATCCCATGATGGGTCAGTGGCGCGCCCGTCGCCTTTCAGCGCCCACCGGTCCATTCAGTCGGCGGCCGCCGGCTCGATCGGCCCGGCCGCCTTCAGCCCCCGGCCCAACAGGTAGGTCTCCGCGGACTTGTCGCGCGAAGCCTTGGGCTTGCGCGGCGACACCTTCACGAAGGTCTTCCTGAAGAGCTCGACGATCTGGCTGTAGCCGCTGCCGTGGAAGCACTTGACCAGAAGCGCGCCCTCGGGCTTCAGGTGCGTCTTCGAGAACGCCACCGCCAGCTCGATCAGGTCGGCCATCCGGGCGGCATCGGCCACCGCCACACCGCTCAAGTTGGGGGCCATGTCCGAGACCACAAGGTCCGCCTTGCGCCCGCCGAGCACCGCCTCGAGTTCGGCGAGCACCGCGTCGTCCCGGAAATCCCCCTGGATGAACTCCACGCTCTCGATCGGCTCCATGGGCAGCAGGTCCAGCGCGACGATCCGGCCGTCGATGCCGCCGCCGTCGCTGGCGGGCCGGGCCAGCCGCTCGCGCAGCACCTGGCTCCAGGCGCCGGGCGCCGAGCCCAGATCGACCACGGTCATGCCCCGGCGCAGCAGCTTGTCCTGCTCGAGGATCTCGATCAACTTGAAAGCCGCGCGCGAGCGATACTGATGCTTCTGCGCAAGCTTCACGTACGGATCGTTGATATGCTGCGCGAGCCAGGCGCGATCGACCTTGCGTTTCTTCATAAGACCACCGACATCATGACTACCGCCCCGACTCCCGCGCGCCGCGCGGTGCCCGAGCTCACCTCGGCCGAACGCAAGGCCTTGCGCGCCCTCGCCCACCACCTCGACCCCGTGGTCACCGTGGGCGATGCCGGGCTGACCCCGGCCGTGCTCGCCGAAACCGGCCGCGCGCTCACCGCCCACGGCCTGATCAAGATCCGCGTGCACGGCGACAACCGCGAGCAGCGCCTGGCCATCCTGAACGAGATCTGTTCCACGCTGGGCTGCGCGCCGGTGCAGGCCATCGGCAAGCTGCTGGTGGTCTGGCGCGAGAAACCCGAGACCGGCACCGGCGGCGATGCCGGCACCGCCCGCCGCCGCCCCGGGCGGCAGACCAAGAAGGCGGCCGGCGCCGGGCAGAAGGCTGCGGTCGCGCGGCGCGCCGCGGCAGGCAAGGCGGCTGCGGCGGGCAAGACTTCTGCCGCAGGCAAACCGGCTGCGCCCGCGAAGGCACCGGCGAAGTCGCCCTCGCGGGCCCGTCCGGCCGGCGCCGCCACGGTGCCCGGGCGAAAGGCTCCCGCCAAGGCCGGGGCGACGTCCGGGTTCAAGTCGGCGCCGAAAGCCGGGGGCAAGGCACCGGCCAAGACCGCCGCCAAGGGTCGCGCGCCCGAGCGCGCCGGAGCCGGCCGGGCGGCCGCCAGCGGCCTCACTCGTAGCGCACGTCCAGGATCTGGTACTCGCGCACGCCGCCGGGCGCCCTGACCTCGGCCACGTCGTCCGCGCTCTTGCCGATCAGCGCGCGGGCGATCGGGCTGGACACCGAGATCCGGCCGGTCTTGATGTCGGCCTCATCCTCGCCCACGATCTGGTAGGTCACCGCCTCGCCCGACTCCATATCCTCGAGCTCGACGGTGGCGCCGAACACCACGCGGCCGTCGGCGTCGAGTTCGGCCGGGTCGATGACCTGCGCATTGGCGAGTTTCGACTCGATCTCGGCGATCCGGCCTTCCACGAAGGCCTGGCGCTCGCGGGCCGCGTCGTACTCGGCGTTCTCGGACAGGTCGCCCTGGGCGCGCGCTTCCGCGATCGCGTTGATCACCGCCGGCCGCTCGACCGACTTGAGCCTCTGCAGCTCGTCCTTCAGCAGCTCCGCACCGCGGCGGGTGAGCGGGATGGTTGCCATATGGAATCCCCTGAAAAGAATTCGGACCGCGGGCCCTCGCGGGTCCGCGGTCCGATCGAATTGAACCGATTGTAACGCCAAGCGGCTGCCGGGGCGCAAGGCCCCGCCCGCTGCGCGGGAACGCGGCCCGCGGCGCGGGCCGGGCGCTCAGAGCGCCGCGTGCAGCTCCTGCAGCGAGTACACCTCGAGCCGGTCCAGGTGGCGCATGCCCTCCACCGCGGCGCGCGCGCCAGCGATCGTGGTGTAGTAGGTCACGCGCTGGGCCAGGGCGGTGGTGCGGATCGAGCGCGAGTCGTGGATCGCGCCGCGCTTCTCGTCGACCGAGTTGATGACCAGCGAGATCTCGCCGTTCTTCAGGATGTCGACCACGTGCGGGCGGCCTTCCTGCACCTTGTTGACCGCGGTGACCGGCAGGCCGGCGTCGGCGATGGCCGCCGCGGTGCCCTTGGTGGCCACCAGCGAGAAGCCCATCTCGTGCAGCGTGCGGGCGATCTGCACCGCCTTCGGCTTGTCGGCGTTCTTGACCGACACGAAGACCTTGCCCGAGTCGGGCAGCTTGACCCCGGCGCCCAGCTGCGACTTCACGAAGGCCTCGCCGAAGGAGTAGCCCACGCCCATCACCTCGCCGGTGGACTTCATCTCCGGGCCCAGGATGGTGTCCACGCCCGGGAACTTCACGAAGGGGAAGACCGCCTCCTTCACCGAGAAGTACTTCGGCACCACCTCGTGCTCGATGCCCTGGTCGGCCAGGCTTCGGCCCGCCATGCAGCGCGCGGCGATCTTGGCCAGCTGCAGACCGGTGGCCTTGGACACGTAGGGCACGGTGCGCGAGGCGCGCGGATTCACCTCGAGGACGTAGACGGTGCCGTCACCGCCCGCCGGATCCTGCTGGATGGCGAACTGCACGTTCATCAGGCCGCAGACCTTCAGCGCCTTGGCCATCGGGCCGGTCTGACGCTTGAGTTCGGCCACCACCGCCGGCGACAGCGAGTACGGCGGCAGCGAGCAGGCCGAGTCGCCCGAGTGCACGCCGGCCTGCTCGATGTGCTCCATGACCCCGCCGATGAACACGCGCTCGCCGTCGGACAGGCAGTCCACGTCGACCTCGATCGCGTCGTTCAGGAAGCGGTCGAGCAGCACCGGGCTCTCGTTCGAGACCTTGACCGCCTCGCGCATGTAGCGCTCGAGGTCCTTCTGCTCGTGCACGATCTCCATCGCGCGGCCGCCCAGCACGTAGCTCGGGCGCACGACCAGCGGGTAGCCGATCTCGGCGGCCAGGTCGAGCGCCTGCGCCTCGGTGCGCGCGGTGCGGTTGGGCGGCTGCTTCAGGTTCAGCTCGTGCAGCAGCTTCTGGAAGCGCTCGCGATCCTCGGCCACGTCGATCGACTCGGGCGAGGTGCCGATGATCGGCACGCCGTTGGCTTCCAGCGCCAGCGCGAGCTTCAGCGGCGTCTGGCCGCCGTACTGCACGATGACCCCGACCGGCTTCTCGATGGCCACGATCTCGAGCACATCTTCCAGCGTGAGCGGCTCGAAGTACAGGCGATCCGAGGTGTCGTAGTCGGTCGAGACGGTCTCCGGGTTGCAGTTGACCATGATCGTCTCGAAGCCGTCGTCGCGCAGCGCGAAGGCCGCGTGCACGCAGCAGTAGTCGAACTCGATCCCCTGCCCGATCCGGTTCGGGCCTCCGCCCAGCACCATGATCTTCTTGCGATCGGTGGGCTGCGACTCGTCCTCGTCCTCGTAGGTGGAGTACAGGTAGGCGGTGTCGGTGGCGAACTCGGCCGCGCAGGTGTCGACCCGCTTGAACACCGGCCGCACGCCCAGCTCGTGGCGGCGCGCGCGCAGCGTGTCGGCATTGGTGTCGAGCAGCATGGCCAGACGGCGGTCGGAGAAGCCCTTGGCCTTGAGCCAGCGCAGCTCGTCCGAGGACAGCGCCTGCAGCGACCGGCCCTTCAGCCGCCGCTCGATGTCGACCAGCTCCTCGATCTGCGCGAGGAACCAGGGGTCGACACCGGACTCTTCGTAGATTTCCTCCACGCTCATGCCCACGCGGAAGGCGTCGGCCAGGAACAGGATGCGCTCGGGACCCGGCTCGCCCAGCTCGGTGGCGATCTCGTCGCGGTCGGTGCTGCGCTCGTCCAGGCCGTCGATGCCGGTCTCCAGGCCGCGCAGCGCCTTCTGGAAGCTCTCCTGGAAGGTGCGGCCGATGGCCATGACCTCACCCACCGATTTCATCTGCGTGGTGAGCCGCGAGTCGGCGAGCGGGAACTTCTCGAAGGCGAAGCGCGGGATCTTGGTGACCACGTAGTCGATGGTCGGCTCGAACGAGGCCGGCGTGGCGCCGCCGGTGATCTCGTTGCGCAGTTCGTCGAGCGTGTAGCCGACCGCCAGCTTGGCGGCGATCTTGGCGATCGGGAACCCGGTGGCCTTCGAGGCCAGGGCCGACGAGCGCGAGACCCGCGGGTTCATCTCGATGACGATCATGCGGCCGTCGGTGGGGCTGACCGCGAACTGCACGTTGGAGCCGCCGGTCTCCACGCCGATCTCGCGCAGGATCGCGATCGACGCGTTGCGCATCAGCTGGTACTCGCGGTCGGTCAGGGTCTGCGCCGGCGCCACGGTGATCGAGTCGCCGGTGTGCACGCCCATCGGGTCGAGGTTCTCGATCGAACAGACGATGATGCAGTTGTCGGCGCGGTCGCGCACGACCTCCATCTCGTACTCTTTCCAGCCGATCAGCGACTCCTCGATGAGGAGTTCGTTGGTGGGCGAGGCCTCGAGGCCGCGCTTGCAGATGGTCTCGAATTCCTCGCCGTTGTAGGCGATGCCGCCGCCCGTTCCGCCCAGCGTGAAGCTCGGCCGGATGATGACCGGAAAGCCGATGTTCTTCTGCGCCGCCCAGGCTTCGTCGAGCGAGTGGGCGATGGCCGAGCGGGCCGAGCCCAGCCCGATCCTGGTCATCGCCTCCTTGAACTTCTGGCGGTCCTCGGCCTTGTCGATGGCCTCGGGCGAAGCGCCGATCAGCTCCACGCCGTACTTCTTCAGCACGCCGTTCTTGTGCAGGTCGAGCGCGCAGTTCAGCGCGGTCTGCCCGCCCATGGTGGGCAGGATCGCGTCGGGTTTTTCCTTCTCGATGATCCGCTCGACGACCTGCCAGGTGATCGGCTCGATGTAGGTGACGTCCGCCGTTTCCGGGTCGGTCATGATCGTGGCCGGGTTGCTGTTGACCAGGATGACGCGGAAGCCTTCCTGGCGCAGCGCCTTGCAAGCCTGCGCGCCGGAGTAGTCGAACTCGCAGGCCTGGCCGATCACGATGGGGCCGGCGCCGATGATCAGGATGTTCTTGATGTCTGTACGCTTGGGCATGTTGCCTCGGTATTCGATGCTTTGGGTGCGATGCTTTGGATGCGCCGCGCCGATCAGGCCCGCGCGCCGGCCGGCTGCGTGGTCGCGCCCTGCTTGCTGTCGCCCTGCTTGCCCTGCTCCATCAGCGCGATGAAGCGGTCGAACAGGTAGTGGATGTCCTGCGGCCCGGGGCTCGCCTCGGGATGGCCCTGGAAGCAGAAGGCCGGCCGGTCGGTGCGTTCGAGGCCCTGGATGGAGCCGTCGAACAACGACACGTGGGTCACGCGCAGGTTTGCCGGCATGCTCGAGGCATCGACCGCGAAGCCGTGATTCTGGCTGGTGATGTGGACCTTGCCGGTGTCCAGGTCGCGCACCGGGTGGTTGGCGCCGTGGTGGCCGAACTTCATCTTCATCGTGCGCGCGCCCGAGGCCAGGCCCAGCAGCTGATGGCCCAGGCAGATGCCGAAGGTGGGCAGGCCGCGGTCGACCAGCTCGCGGATCGCGGCCACCGCGTAGTCGCAGGGCTCCGGGTCGCCGGGGCCGTTGGACAGGAAGATGCCGTCGGGCTGGTGGGCCAGCGCGTCGGCCGCGGAGGCCTGGGCGGGCAGCACGATCAGCTCGCAGCCGCGGTCGGACAGCAGGCGCAGGATGTTGCGCTTGACGCCGTAGTCGAAGACCACGACCTTGAACTTGCGCGAAGACGGCGACACGAAACCGGTGCCCAGGCGCCAGGAGCCCTCGGTCCAGGCGTAGGGCTCGGCGGTGGACACCACCTTGGCCAGGTCCATGCCGGCCAATCCGGGGAAGGCGCGGGCCGCGGCGATCGCAGCCTGTTCGTCGATGAGGTCGCCGGGGTTCGCAGCCGCGACCAGGCAGCCGTTCTGCGCGCCCTTGTCGCGCAGCAGGCGGGTGAGCTTCCGGGTGTCGATGCCCGCGATGCCCGGCACGCCCTCGCCTTTCAGGTAGTCGGTCAGGCTGCCGTTGCTGCGCCAGTTGGACAGGCGGGCGGGAACGTCCTTCGCGATCAGGCCGGCTGCCTGGATCTTCAGCGACTCCAGGTCTTCGGCGTTCACGCCGTAGTTGCCGATGTGCGGATAGGTCAGCGTGACCAGCTGCCGGCAATAGCTCGGGTCGGTGAGTATTTCCTGGTAGCCGGTCATCGAGGTGTTGAAGACCACCTCGCCGACCGCCTGCACCGGCGCGCCGATCGAACGGCCGCGGAACACGGTGCCGTCGGCCAGGGCCAGCAGGGCGGGAGCGGACTCGGGGATGAGACCCGCGCCTTCGGTCAGGGCGGGGTCATTCTTTTGATCGGGTGACAACGGCAACTCCTGGGGCGGAATTCACCGGCGCACCCCTGACCGATTCTCCCGACGCGACGCGGGCCCGGGCGGGCCTGTCGGGATGCCTCGCCGGGCAGCGCAAGGCCGCGGGCGGGCGGGATCGGAGGCAGGAATTCTGGGAAGGCAGGCGCTAACCGGTGGGCATTGGGTAAACCTTTGAAGTATAGCATCCGACTGGCCATGCCTCCCGGCTCCACGATGGCCGACGGCTCCTTCGAGCCAGCCCCATGCCCACGAAAGAGAAAGGCGCGGCAGCCGCAACGGCTCCGCGCCCTCCATCGACGATCAGCCCAAGGCGATCAGGACAGACGGCGACGCATGATGCCCAGCCCGAAAAGCCCGACGCCGATCAGCGCCAAGGCGCCCGGCGCCGGAACCGAGGTGCCCGGCTGACAGCCCGGCGCGGTCGGGTTTGCGGTGCAGAAGTCGATGGTCTCCTGCAGTTTCGCGGCTGCGAAGGCGGTCACGAAACTCTCGACGGCGGCCTGGTTCGTCGTGTTCAACCCGGAGAGAGCGAAAACCTGTCCACTGTGGTTCTCCGCCAAGGACTTGTAGGAATTGACCGTGCTGGTCCCGCTCAGCACCGCATTGAACAATGCGTTGTTGTCGGTCAGCAGTTGGTCGATGGTGAGCAGCGTCGGCGTGACCCCATTGATCGTTCCGTAGCTGGTGGAGGTGCCGTTGTGGGGTTCATCGGTGAAGATGATGATGTTCTTAACCGCGTCGGACCGGAACGAAAAGAGCGAGCTCTGATTGTCGAGTGCATTCAGCGCGAATCCGGTCGCGGTGTACCCCGGTTCGGTGCCGCCGTTGATTCGCAGTCCCTGCGCCGCGGTCGCAAAGCTGTTCGGATCCGTCAGGTCGGTGAGCATCCTCGGCCGCACTTGGCTGTCGCCATAGCCCACGAGGCCATACTGCGCATCCACTCCCCCCGCGGACAGGATGCTGGCGAACAAGCCGATGTTGGTGCGAAGGTTCGCTTGAACGGTCCCCATCGAACCCGATTCATCGACGATCATGATGATGTCGGTCTTGATCACCGCAGCGTGGATGCTGGACGCTGCACCGAGCATCGCGATGGACGCGATCGCACCCGCGAGTAGTCTCTTCAGTTTCATGTCGGCCTCTTTGATATTGATTGTTGATTTCGGACATATTTGCCCAAGACCGTCGCAAGCAAATATCGGACCATCCAGCCAAATCAATGATTTACGTCAGGATTGTCCAAATCGGCTTCCAAGATCGTCAGAAAGACCGACACCCCCTGAACTGGGGATTCCGGGCATCGTCAGAAACGAAGCCGCTACAACGCCGAGCAACAAACTGAGATCCGAGGAGCCCATTGGCAACACGCACACGCGGCACGCCCTTTCCGACGATAATCGAAGCGTTTTTCACAATCTTCGGCAGGACGACGATGAAAGCTCTCACCGCGATCGCCATTGCCGTAGCGCTAGGCGGCATCACCCATAGTTCGTATGGGGTGGAATCCGTGCCCGCGGGTTCAGCGACTTGCAGCGTAATAGACCGCAGCAAGGCCGTCGCCCTGCTCGCATGCCCGGCAGAGCTATCCAGCGAAGCCCTGCGCCAGGCCGGCACGGCGGCCTGCCAGCCAAGGGTCCAATGTCACGCCTGGGTCTGGGTGGACCGCTCGAAGGCCCCGGAGAAGGCGCCGGAGATGGATTCTGAAATCCCGGAATCGGCCCGGGCCCATGCAGTGGCGATCTGGGTGAACGAATCCCAGGGGCTCATCACGTTACGTCGGAAAAGCCGGTAGGCGCCTTCGGGGCAACCCCGTTCGTGGAACGCAAAACGGCAGCCGGGACGGCTGCCGTTTCTCAGTGGGACGCCGGGCCCAGGGCCCGACGGCTCTGATCAGTCCTGCCGGCGACGGCGCATCAGCGGCGTCAGACCGAGCAGACCGATGCCCAGCAGTGCAATCATCTGCGGCTCGGGAACCTGGCCGGTAACGATTCGAACCTTGTTGCCGATCGCACCTGCGTAGCCGGCAGCATTGGCCACCCCGATATAGAACCCCTGTGCGGGGAAGTTATAGGGGACGGTGGTATCACAAGGCCCCGGATAGCAGAAATTGGTCTGCAGATCCGCAGCATCGACACCTGAACCGATTCCCTCGATGCTGATGTTGTCGACGCCCGCGGCGATCAACGCATTCCGCTCGGGGATACCAGTACCGCCTTGGTTCTGCGCACCATCCGTCGCGAAATTGACGTATGAGGCGGAAGCGTTGGCGATCGTGGTGGACAGAGCGGTGGTCATCGCACTGAAGGCGATTGCGTAGTTGGTCGCGGAGCCGTTCAGGAAGGTCAACCCGGCAACCTGGTTCGAAAGGGTGTCGCGCGACGCCACGTCAGTGATCAGGAAATTCGCCACTGGCGTCGACACCGTATTGCCAAAGGTGACGACCGAGACTTCGTACTGGGTCGTGCCGCTGACCGGGATCAGGTCGATCGCATCGGAAAGCCCTTGGCGAATGACGTTCCAGTTTCCAGATCCAATGCTGCCCGAACTGTCCAGAATGAACCCGAGTTGAACGACGTCGGCCTTTGCCGGGGCGGCAACCCCGAGCGATAGCGCGACCGCGAGCCCGGCGCACGCTTGACCGAGCTTTTTGCTGAGAATGCGCATTAGAGTCTCCCTTGCTTAAGACTGTTGCAGGACACTACGTCCGGTTGTCTCCTAAGCAAGATTCCCGCCAACCGCCCAAACCATTGATTCAAAAACGAAACAAGACGCCAGCCAAGCAGTCGTGTAAAGAAAACCGACAGCTCCTGGCCCGGGCACCCAGCCTTGCCGAGAGTGCTGGGGCGGGCATCCCCGCAGACATCGCGTCGGCGGTTTTTACACTTGCCACTTCATGGATCACCCCCTGTTCAGGGAGTAACGGCAGATTTTTCTTTGTCATTCAAACTGATACGAGCATCTTCTCGTATCGGCACGCTAGTTGCTTTGCTTGGATCACGAGCACTCAGAAAGCTCGGGGACAGTTCAATCAAGGGGAACGAGAATGATCAAGAAGACACACCTCGCCGCGGCGCTCGCGGCGTTGGCCCTGTCCGGTCAGGCGTGGTCCGCCACGTTCGTGAATGGGGGGTTCGAGGACGGGAATCTGAACGGTTGGACGGGCGGTGGCGGTACCTGGTTCGGGTCGCCAGCCGCTCCGGTCGATCCTGCCAACTACATCGGGGGCACGCCGAACAACACGATCATGACCGGCGGCAACGATCCGATCACCGGCGCGGCCCGAGTCTACGGCGGCAGCCATTCGGTGCGCGTCAACGATTCGAACAACAACTACTCGGTTTCGACTCTCACCCAGAGCGTCGCCAACTACACCGACAACAGCATCTTCTTCGCATGGAACGCGGTGCTCGAGGCTTCGCACGGTCTCGCCGACTCGGACTACTTCTCGCTGACGCTGGTCGACAACACAACGCAAACCACTCTGGTGAACCGCGCCTACAGTTCGGCGGGTGCAATCGGTGGGGGCGCGCAGGGCGTTACATGGACCCAATACGGAAGCTGGTACTCCAGCGGCTGGGTGGTCGAGCAGATCGATCTGGCTGCCCTGGGCGCGGTGGGGCACGATTTCACCTTGACGCTGCTCGCTTCGGATTGCCCCTACGGCGGTCATGCCGGCTACGTCTACCTTGACGGCTTCGGCGCGGTGAATCCGCCCACCGGTGGCACCGTGCCCGTTCCCGGCGGCCTTGCGCTGCTCTGCATCGGCATGCTGGGTCTGGGTCTGGCCCGCCGCAAGCACTGAAGCTGCCTCACTTCCGCGCGTCCCATCGCGCGGGATCGAAGGGCAGGCGATCCGCCTGCCCTTTTTCGCATCCGACGACCGCGGCCCGCTCCATTCAAGCGACGGGGCTCTCGTCACGGTTCGGCGAAAAAGCGCTTCCCCGCAAGCATCTCGCGAAGGCGCGCCGGCCCATGGCTGTTGTCCCAGCCGGTGATCCCCGTGCCGTCGGCGAACACGACGATCGGTGTCGCAAGCCGCCCCCGGCCAAGGAAGAAGCCGACGTCGACCATCGCCTCGCGCGGATAGGCGCAACCCGGCCGACTAGCCGCTGTCATCCCCGTGTCCGTGCGCCCGCTCATCGCTGCACGCCACGCTGCGCCCGCATCAGCCGCGCAATAGGCCTGCGCCGCCGCGCGGAAACCGCTTTCGGCGAGCCCGACCGGCGCGACATACACCGAGGCGCCCGCCTCCTCGAGCGACGCCTCGAGCTGGCGGCATACCGGGCAGTCGGGCGCCGACCAGATCACCGCCACGAAAGGGGTCCGCCGCTTGACCGGCACCAGCCGGTCCAGTAGCAGCGAGAGGACGAGCTCGCGATACCAGCGAGCAAGACTCCCCGGATTCGAATGCGAGCCGTCGGCGGAAGACCATCCGGCGCCACGGACGTTCGCGGTCCACGCCATGTCGTCGCGAAAGTAGACGCCGCCACGGCCGGGCTGGTCCGAGCGCAGCGCGAAGTAGCGCGGAAATACCGTGGGCTCGACCCGGAAGCCGGGGCGCAGCGGCATGCCCGTGTACTGCTCGAAGCGCGCGCGCGCCGCGGCGATGTCGGCCGGCCAGCCTGCGTCGGCGGCGGACACCGGGATGCAGGCGCTCGTGCCGACCAGGGCCGCGGCCAGCGCGCACCGCATCAACCCGCGAACACCCCGCAGCGCGCTCATCAGAGCTTCTCCGTCTCCCCGCTCTTCGGCTGCCACTTCATCAGCCGCTTCTCCACCACCCCCACCGCCCAGTCGAGCACCAGCGCGAATGCGGTCAGCACCACGATGCCGGCCATCACCGTGTTCATGTCGAAGGTGCCTTCGGCCTGCAGGATCAGGTAGCCCACGCCCGCCGCCGAGCCCAGGTACTCGCCGACCACCGCCCCCACGAAGGCCAGGCCCACCGAGGTGTGCAGGCTGGAGAACACCCAGCTGGTGGCGCTGGGCAGGTAGACGTGGCGCAGCAGCTGGCGCTTGTTCGCACCCAGCATCCGCGCGCTGGCCAGGATGTTCGGGCTGACCTCGCGCACGCCCTGGTACACGTTGAAGAACACGATGAAGAAAACCAGCGTGAAGCCCAGCGCCACCTTCGACCACACCCCCAGGCCGAACCAGACCGAGAAGATCGGCGCCAGGATGACCCGCGGCATCGAGTTCATCGCCTTGATGTAGGGGTCGAGGATGGCCGCGGCGGTGGGCGACAGCGCGAGCCACATGCCCACGGCCAGCCCCGACACGGTGCCGATCACGAAGGCGGCCATGGTCTCGAACAGCGTGATCCACAGGTGCCGGTAGATTTCGCCGCTGACGAACCACTCGACCACGCGCCCGAAGACCTTCAGCGGCTCGCCGAAGAAGAAGGCCGCCTGGCTGGGATTGTCGAAATAGAAAGGCGGCAGCAGCGTGGGGCTGGTCATCACGTGCCAGAAACCGAGCACGGCGGCCAGCACCAGCACCTGCCACATCCGCAACTGGAAAGAGGAAATCTTCATCTGGGTAGACCGGCATTCATTTGATGACGGGGCGCCCGGCCGGGCCCCCGCTCATGCAACGCGCTTCTGCTGCGCGTAGCCCTTCAACACTTCCTCGCGCAGCACCGACCAGATCTGCTCGTGCAGCGCGATGAACTCGGGCTGGGTGCGGATCTCGGCCACGTCGCGCGGGCGCGGCAGATCCACGACGAACTCGCCGATCGGGTGCGAGGCGGGACCGGCCGACAGCACCACCACGCGGTCGCTCATCGCGATCGCCTCGTCGAGGTCGTGGGTGATGAACAGCACTGCCTTGCGGCTGGCCGCCCACAGCTCGAGCACCTCGTTCTCCATCAGCTGGCGCGTCTGGATGTCCAGCGCCGAGAAGGGCTCGTCCATCAGGATGATGTCCGGATCCAGGATCAGCGTCTGCGCGAGCGCCACCCGCTTGCGCATCCCGCCCGAGAGCTGGTGCGGATAGCGGTCGCCGAAGCCGCCCAGGCCCACGCGGCGCAGCCACTCCTCGGCGCGCTCGCGGGCCTCCGCATCGGCCACGCCGCGGAACTGCAGGCCGGCCATCACGTTGGCCAGCGCGCTGCGCCAGGGCATCAGCGCCTCGGCCTGGAACATGTAGCCGGCGCGCGCGTTGATGCCCTTCAGCGGCTCACCAAACACCTCGACCTTGCCGGTCGAGGGTTCGAGCAGGCCGGCGCCCACGTTGAGCAGCGTGGACTTGCCGCAGCCGGTGGGGCCGACCACCGACACGAACTCGCCCGGCGCGATGCGCAGGTCCACGTCGCGGACCGCGGTGTAGCGCTGGCCAGGATCGTCGCGCGAGACGAAGGTGCAGGTGACGCCTTCGAGCAAGAGCGCAGGCGACGTGGCCATCACTTGACGCGAGCGAGCGCCTTGCGGACGAACTCGTTCGTGTAGGTCTTGGAAAGGTCGATCTGCTTGCCGGCGAGCTCCTTGTCGAAGGCCTGCAGCGTGCGCAGCGCGGTGCGCGCGCCGGCCTCGGGGATCAGGCCGTCGGGCGAAATCGCCTCGCGCACCTTGGTCCAGGCGGCCAGGTAGAGCGCGCGATCGCCCAGCAGGAAGGACTCGGGAACGGTCTTCACGATGTCCGAGGGGCCGGCCTGCTGCAGCCACTTCAGCGCGCGCACCATGGCGGCGGCCAGCGCCTGCGCGGTGTTCGGATTGCGCTGCAGGAAGGCGCTGGGCGCGTACAGGCAGCCGGCCGGCATCGGGCCGCCGAAGACTGCCTCGGTGTCCTTCAGCGTGCGCGTGTCCGACACGATCTTGAGCAGGCCCTGGGCGTCGAGCATCGAGATGACCGGATCCAGGTTGGCGATCGCGTCGACCTGGCCCGACTGCACCGCCGAGATCGCGCCCTTGCCGGCGCCCACGCCGATGAAGGACACGTCGGTGGGCTTGAGCCCGCCCTTGGCCAGCACGAAGTTCGCCATCATGTTGGTCGACGAGCCCGGCGCGGTCACGCCGATCTTCTTGCCCTTCAGGTCGGCCAGGCCCTTGTAGTCGGGCATGGTCTTTGTGGACACGGCCAGCACGATCTGCGGGGCGCGGCCCTGCAGCGCGAAGGCGGTGAACATCTGGCCCTTGGACTGCAGGTTGATCGTGTGCTCGTAGGCGCCCGAGACCACGTCGGCCGATCCGCCGACCACCGCGCGCAGCGCAGCCGAACCGCCGGCGAAGTCGACGATCTCGACGTCCAGGCCCTCTTCCTTGAAATAGCCGAGCTGCTCGGCGATCGTGAGCGGCAGGTAGTAGAAGAGATTCTTGCCGCCGACGGCGATCGTGACCTTCTTCTTCTCGATGCCCTGGGCCAGCGCCGAGGCCGGCAGTGCGGCCGCGGCGGAAACGGCGGTCATCGAGGCCAGGAAGGTCCGGCGCTGTTTCGTGTTGGTGTGCGTGGTCATGGTCCTCTCCTCTCCTTGTGGCCGCCGATTCTGAGTCTCGGCGGGTCGATTCGAACGTGGGCGGAAGATTAACCCATCCGATCGATGCATCCGGCTGCGGCTCATCCCAACGGCCGATTGACCGAACCGCAACCCCTTCTTAAAATGACCATCCAGATAGTCATTTAATGGAGTCTGCGATGTCCGAGGTCTCGGTAGCCGACGCAAAGGCCCATCTGACCCGCCTGCTCCAGCAAGTCGAGACCGGCGAACCGGTGCAAATCACGCGGCGGGGCAAACCGGTAGCGGTCATCCTCTCGCAGGCGGACTACCAGCGGCTTGCGCACCCGCGGCGCAGCTTCGTCGAATTCGTGAACGACTGGCGCGCCGCGATGGCGGAACAGGATGCCGCTTTCGCAGACCCACAGGATTTCGAGGGGCTGCGCGATCAGGTCGAGCGCCCGGTGCCTGATCTCGGCTGACGGCCGGGCAACGCGATGCCGATCCGCTACCTGCTCGACACGAACGTGATCTCCGAGATGGCCACGAAAGCGCCGGACGCCGGCGTGGCGCGCGCGCTCACGCGGTACGAGGCCGACTGCGCCCTGCCCGCACCCGTTCTGGAGGAACTGCAATTCGGTGTCGCCCGCCTGGCGCCGGGGCGCAAGCGCGCGATGCTCGAGCACTGGCTCGCGGCCCTGACGGATCGGATCGAAGTGCTGCCCTACGACGCCGGCGCGGCGACCTGGCTGGGCCGCGAGCGGGCCCGTCTTGCCGGGCTCGGCAAGCCTGCGCCTCGCGCGGACGGGGAAATCGCCGCGATCGCGGTCACTCAGGGACTCACGCTGGTCACCCGCAACCTGGGAGACTTCGCCGGCTTCGAGGGCCTGTTTCTCGAGAACTGGCATACCGGCAAATGACCGGCCAGGCGCGCGAATCCCGTCGGGATCAGATGACCCCGTCCTCGCGCAGCGCCGCGATCCGCGCGGCGCCGTAGCCGAGCTCGGCCAGCACCGCGTCGGTGTGCTCGCCCAGCCGCGGCCCGGGCCAGCGGGTGGCGCCCGGCGTGTCCGAGAGCTTCGGCACCGCGGCCGGCATCGCCAGCGGCGTGCCGTCGGCGAGCGTCGCGCGCTCGATCATCGCCCGCGCCTGGTACTGCGGATCGCCGACCATGTCGGCCACGCTGTAGATACGGCCACTGGGCACGTCGGCGGCTTCCATCACCGCCAGCCCGTCGTCGAGCGAATGCGCGGAAGTCCAGGCCGCGATCGCGTCGTCGATCTCCTGCGCGCGCGCCGCGCGGCCGGCATTGTTGGCCAGTGCCGGGTCGTCGGCGAGGTCGTCGCGGCCGATCGCGCGCATCAGCCGCTTGAAGATCGAGTCGCCGTTGCCGCCGATCACGATGTGCCGGCCGTCCGCGGTCGGGTAGGTATTGGAGGGCACGATGCCGGTCAGGTTGGTGCCGGTGCGCTCGCGCACGATGCCGTAGCGGTCGAACTCGGGCAGCGTGCTCTCCATCATGTTGAACACCGCTTCGTAGAGCGCCACGTCGACCACCTGCCCCTTGCCGGTCTCGCGCCGGTGGTGCAGCGCCATCAGCGCGCCGATCACCGCGTGCAGCGCGGCCAGCGAGTCGCCGATCGACAGGTTCATCCGCACCGGCGGACGGTCCGGGAAGCCGGTCACGTAGCGCATGCCGCCCATCGACTCGGCGATCGCCCCAAAGCCGGGCCGGTCGCGATAGGGGCCGGTCTGGCCGTAGCCGGACAGCCGCACCAGGATCAGGCCGGGGTTCGCGGCCGACAGTTGCTCGTAGCCCAGGCCCCACTTCTCGAGCGCGCCGGGGCGGAAATTCTCGACCACGATGTCGGCGCGCGCGGCCAGCTCGCGCACGATCTGCTGGCCGGCCTTCGCCTTCAGGTCCACGGTGACCGAGCGCTTGTTGCGCGCCTGCACCGACCACCACAGCGAGGTGCCGGAAGGATCGTCGGGGTGCAGCTTGCGCCACTTGCGCAGCGGGTCCCCGCCCTCGGCGCCCTCCCGGGCGGGCGGCTCGATCTTGATCACGTCGGCGCCGAAGTCGGCCATCATCCGGCCGGCGAAGGGGCCGGCGATCAGCTGGCCCAGTTCCAGCACGCGCAGGCCGGCCAGCGGGCCGGCGGCGGATGCCCCGGGTGTCGCGGGGTTCGCGCCCTTGTCGCTCATCGAAGCAATCTCCTGGTCAGACGGAGCGCCGGTCGCGCATCGCCTGCGCGATCGTGCTCGGGTCCACGTATTCGAGCTCGCTGCCCACCGGCACGCCGCGCGCCAGGCGCGAGACCTTCAGGCCGCGGGCGCGCAGCAGCTCGCCGATGTAGTGCGCGGTGGCCTCGCCTTCCTGGGTGAAGTTGGTCGCCAGGATCACCTCGCGCAGCGCCGGATCGGCCGCCCGCTCGAGCAGGCGAGCCAGGCCGATCTGCTTCGGCCCGATGCCGTCGAGCGGCGAGAGCCGCCCCATCAGCACGAAGTACAGGCCGTTGTAGGCCATCGTCTGCTCGACCATCAGCTGGTCCGCCGGCGTTTCCACCACGCACAACTGCGAGGGATCACGGCGCGGCGAGGAGCAGGTCTCGCAGACCTCGAGCTCGGTGAAGGTATTGCAGCGGCTGCAGTGACGGATCCGCGTGACCGCCTCGGACAGCGCGCGCGCCAGCAGCGCCGCGCCCTCGCGGTCGTGCTGCAGCAGGTGATAGGCGAAGCGCTGGGCCGATCGCGCGCCCACGCCGGGCAGGCGGCGCAGGGCTTCGGTCAGCGCTTCGAGCGGCGCCGGGGCCTTCATCGGGCGTCGGGAATGCGGCTCGCGGGGTCGGGAATGCCGCTCGCGGGGATCAGAACGGCATCTTGAAGCCGGGCGGCAGCGGCAGGCCGGCGGTGACCGAGCCCATCTTCTCGGCGGCGGTCTGCTCGGCGCGGCGCAGCGCGTCGTTCATGGCGGCCACGACCAGGTCCTCGAGCATGTCCTTGTCGTCGGCGAGCAGGCTGGGATCGATGCTGATGCGCTTGACGTCGTTGCGGCAGGTCACCACGACCTTGACCAGGCCGGCGCCGGACTGGCCCTCGACCTCGACCTGGGCCAGCTGCTCCTGCATCTTCTTCATGTTGTCCTGCATCTGCTGGGCCTGCTTCATCAGGCCCGCGAGCTGGTTCTTCATCATCGTTTCATTCTCCTGGGGGTCGATCGGCGGCGGACGGACGCACCGATCCGGGCACGATCGTGCCGCCGAAATCCTTCAACAAGGTCTGCACGAAGGGGTCGGCCTCGATGGCCGCCTCGGCCTCCGCCTGCCGCTCTGCACGCTGGCGGCTTGCGACCGCCGCGGCGGTGGGCCCCTGCACCACGCCGACCTCGACGCTGAGCCGCACCTCGGCGCCGAAGTGCGCGCCGAGCGCCTCGCGGGCGCGGTTGACGGTGGCCGGCTCGGCCAGCGGCCGGATCGGCACCTTCACCTTGAAGTGCAGGCCTTCGTGATCGACCAGCGCACTCTGCTGCAGGAACTGCGCGGCCATGCCGCCGGCGCGCACGCGGGCGACCAGCGCGGGCCAGTCGCCGTCGAAGGCAGAGGCGCTGGCGGCGGGCGCGGGCTGAGGCGAGAACTGGTCCCCGGGCGAGGGACGGGGCTGCGGTGCGGCGTCGCGCTGCGGTGCCGGCCGGGCTTGCGGCGCGGCAGGCGCCCCGGGCTCGGAGGCGAGTTGCGCGCCGCCGGCTCGCGCCGGCAGCGCGGCGCG
>MEEC01000020.1 GCA_001724315.1 Lautropia sp. SCN 70-15
GCGCGCACGCAAAGCAGCGGCGGGAATTTCACCAGGCGCACGTTGGAAGAAATAACTTTATAGCTACCAGCGCTTGCCAGATAAGCGCTAGGGGCGAATTTAAGGATGAATATGAGCGACACCGACACCGACGAAGAAAAATACACCATCACGCCCTATGGCCTGCTGGGGCAAGTGATTGCCGACGCCGATGCCAATGCGGTGATTGATGCACTCACCCTCTACATGCTGCGGCATGCAAAACCGGGGCATGTGATGGGCATCGTTGCGGATGGTGGGCATCTGGCTTTTGTGCAAGTTTGCAAGGGGGAAGAATGAGCACGACACAACCGGAAGCGCTGCGGGAAAACTACACCGCCGCCGACATGGCGACAGCAGAAGCGCGGGGGTTCAGGGATGGGGTGGCATCCGTCGCAGCAAATGCGGGGAGTGAGCCAGTGGCGTGGCGCATCGACTGGCCAGACGAACCGGAGCTAGGTCACTACTTCTCGGAGGCCCCAACGGACTCTGGTCGATGCCAGCCCCTCTACACCCACCCCTCTCCCCCAGAGGGAGCAGGGTGGCGGCAGGGTGTTGAAGCTGCTGCGGCGATGCTGTCGAAAAAGGCCGACGACTTTGCGCGCGAACACGGCTACGCCGACATGGGCAGTCTGTCATTCGGATGTGGGTCAAACGCAGACGCGAAGCTCGACCACCACAGCTTGCTTTGCGAGCTGGCCGAAGAAGTGCGCGGGTTGATCCCTCCCACATCAGCCGAGGGGGTGGAGCATGCCGATTAAGCCCGAGAACAAGGCCCGCTATCCAAAAGAGTGGAAGGCCATCCGCGCCCGCATCTTGAAGCGTGCGGGCGACTGCTGCGAGTGGTGCCATGTGCCAAACAAAGCGCGCATCACGCGCGGCACTGGCGAAGACGCCGAAACCTACATGGACGCCAATGCGAACGTCTGGTGCGCGAACACGGGCGAGCACTTCGGCCAAACGCACATGTCGAGCTATGAGTGCAACGGGCGTTGGATCAACATCGTTCTGACCATCGCCCACCTCGACCACACGCCAGAGAACTGCGCCGACGAGAACCTGCGCGCGCTCTGCCAGCGCTGCCATCTGAAACACGACCGCGAGCATCACGCCGAAACGGCAAGGGCTACCCGCCGCGCTCGGCTGCAGACACTCGAACTTTTCTAGGAAGAGCCTCATGACCCCCACCACAACACCCGCCCAGCCAGCCGAGGGGGTGGAGCATGGTTGACCGGGTGCGCAACCTGCCCATCGGCGCGCACTTCATCCTCAAGCGCACCGGCGACCGGTACGAATTGCTGGGCCACAAGCGCGACACACCGGGCGGCACGCAGTACGTAGTGCGGCGCTCCGGCTTTGCCAAGCCAACCACGCTGCATCACTCATGCCACGTTGAAATTATCAAGGACACCCCATGACAAACCCCACCCCACACGGGCAAGTGCCCGAAGCGCTGCCCGCAATCCAACGCTTTGAAGTCGTTGATTGCCTAGATAGCGAGCACATTCCCGCTGTGATCCCCAAGCCGCACGGCCCGTGGGTGCGCTACGAAGACCACGTTACCGCACTCAAAGCGGCGCAGCCTGCGGGAGCACCCCAGCCCGACACGGCTTATGCGGCGCTGCCTGATGCGCCAACTGCATCCGACGCAATGGTCGATGCATACCTGAAAGCTCAACGCGAGGCCGTCGAAGAAGCCGACCGCTTCGGACGGCCGAACATCGGCGGGCTGCATACGAACACTGTGCGTGAAGCGTGCCGAGCGGGGCTGAATGCGGCTCTTGAGGCTGACTGCGCATCCCGTGGGCAAGCACCAGCACAGGCAGCGCCTGCCTACAAGGACAGCACGCCCGAGCTGCACGTCGGAGACAGCGCCTTTGAGAGCTGGTACAGCGCCTACAACCCGTCGCACAAGAGCGACAAGCAGCGCGCCCGCGACGCCTACGCCGCAGGCATGGTAAATCACAAGGCGCAAGCCATACCGGGCGTGCAATGGCAGTGCGGCCCGCAGGCCAGCGGGTTCACGGCGCCCCAGGCAGACAGCCAGCCAGCGTCAGCCAACACAAGGCAGATTGCAGAGTGTTACGGCGATTGCCCGGAGGACCCAAAGACATGCCGCAACCAATGCAAATTTGAAGGCCGCGCAGCCCGTGCCCCGGCAGACAGCGTGCTGGAGGATGCTGCGCGGTGGCAGGCACTCCCCGCCTTCTTCGAGGAATACCAAATCGACGCCATGAAGCTCTACCGTGACATTGACGCTTACTTGGACGCAGCCCGCAAGCAAGGAGCAAACCATGAATAAAGATGACTTTTGGGTGGGCGCGATTGCGGGAGCAATCGTAGGAATGCTGTTCATTGCCGGTTTGTCAATCTATCTGCGCGACCGTGGCCGCGATGAGTGCAACATAAAACTGCCGCGCACCGAAAAATGTGTGCAGGTGTGGGTGCCAGAAGCAAGGAGCAAACCATGACTGAGCCGACCGATGCGGAGATTGACACCTTGATTTTGGAACATGGAGTGATGGACCAAGCATGGCCTACTCAACGACAGTTGCACGCATTCGCCCGCGCAGTCCTCGCCAAGTGGGGCCAACCGCAGGCCGTGGCGGGCGGGGAGCCGGTGGCATGGCTATCTGTCGATTGCATCGGCGAACGCTACCTATGCTTCACACGCCCTGATGACGACGACCCGGTGAGGCCGCTCGTTTTCGGCGACACGGCCCCGCAAGCTGTGCGGGAACCGTTCACCCCGGCGCAACAAGAGCGCATGTATCGCAACCGGCCGAACAACGTTGGCAAGAGCGCGTCATTGGCCGAATGGCGCAGATTAGAGTACATCGAGCGTGCCTACGACATCGCCAAAGGAGGCCGGCATGGCTAGCCGCCGCGCCCGCACGCGCAGAGACAAGCGCGCACCCTGGCCCAGCCAGGAAGATGACAATCAGGCCGCCGTAGGGCGGTTTTTCTTTCTGTAGAAAGGAAGAGCCATGAATGTGAAAGAAGCGGCCCGCATGCTTGGCGTATCGCCCGGCATGATGTACGGCCTGGCAGCGCCCGGCGGCCCGATCCCTTGCACGCGCATCGGTCGGCGCATAATTTTCGACCTGCCCGATGTACTGGAGTTCAAAGCGTCATGCCGATCTACCGAGACAAAAAACGCGGTGCGTTCGTCTTTGAATTCGACGTCCGTATCGGTGGCGAGCGCATCCGGGCTACTAAGCACCTTCCGAAAACTTGGAATCGCGCCCAGGCTGACGAGTTCGACAGGAAAGAATCAGCCGCCCTCTACGCCCGCGCGCAAGGACTCGGACGCGACGATCAGGCCATTGAAGACGCTGTGAACCTGTACCTCATGCACCGGGCCACGGCCTTGAAGCATGGGCGCAACGTGGCGGCGGAGCTGGCCTTGATTTATCCGCACTACAAAGGCCGGCCCATGTCGGCGCTTGCGGACGTGTGCAAGGTCATCCAGATCAAAGGCGCAGGGCTATCGCCGGCCACGCTGAAAAACCGCATCAGCTACCTGCGCGCTGCCTGCCGCTACGCCTGGAAGCACCACGATATGGGCGATGCGGACCCCGGCGCACGGGTATCTGTGCCAACCGTTCGCAACGAGCGGCATGTGTACATCACCCGCGCCGAAATGCTCATGATGGCCCGCGCCTGCCGCAGCCGGCCCGTGCGCGCCCTGATTCGCATCGCCTACTACTCGGGCATGCGCCTGGGCGAAATCGAGCGCGCGCAAGTGATTGACGGGCGCTTTGTTCTGACGGACACGAAGAACGGCGACCCGCGCATCATTCCGATTCATCCGCGCATTCGCTGCTGCCTGGGGTACCCGCGAATCAACCGCGCCAGCCTGCACTTTTACTTCTCAGAAGCCAGGGCGGCCATCAAGCGGCCCGACCTGCATTTTCATGACCTGCGCCACAGCGCGGCGAGCGAAATGATTAACCAGGGCGTTGACCTCTACACCGTGGGCGCAGTGCTTGGACACAGAAGCGCGGCGAGCACGAAGCGCTATGCGCACTTGGCAACTGACCGCCTGGAGGAAGCGATCAGGAAAATGGGCAAAAGGGCATGATGGTCAAAAAATCCCCATGCTACTTGCCACTTGCTACGTTGTTGATAGCTGCAAACGTAGGCTGATATTGGAGGCGCGGACCAGAGTCGAACTGGTCTAACCGGATTTGCAATCAAGCCCGCATTCCACGCAATGCCTGGGAACCCGCATGGATACTGGGCTTATGTGTTTGCATACAGCGCAGGAAAAGCGCTGTTTTTGCCCAGTTGGTCAAAAAATTCCCATGCGGGTTAGGGTCTCATTTCAGCGCTGCCCTGGCGCTTTCATACTGCCGTTCGCAGGCCGCAAGCTGAAATCTGATTTGGTCTGCGCGCTCGGCTTCTGAAACAACATCGTATCCAAGCGATCCAGAAAACTCGGGCCGGTCACGCTCTCCGGCAACTTGACCAGCGGCGGAAGCTGCGGCGGCGCCGGGCAGGAGACGGGCAGTGGCTGCACTGGCTTCTGCGTTGCGCAGCCGGCGACGAAGATCAGCGGTGCGAGCAGCAAGGGTAGCGATTTCAGCATTTTTGATTTCCTCGGATTGATGGGCGGCAGCGGTAAGGGCCTGCTCTTTTTCGCGCGCCTGGGTGGTGGCAAAGGCAAGCGCGGTGGCGGCGTTCGCTCGCTCGTCCGCCCACGCTTCGCGCTCGCCTGCCACTTGGACTTGCAGGGTTTGGTGCGCCTTCTGCTCCTTGTGCAGCGCCAGCGTTTGCAGCACCAACAGGACGGCCAGGATGGCGCAGCCGATCAGGGCGGCGTAAGCTTTGAGTTTGTCGAAGATCATGCCCAGTACCTCCACCAGCGCCACCACATTGCGAGCAGGATGGGGTTCATTGCATGGCCTCGCATTCCGCGCTGCTGCGGTACCCGTTGCGCGCCTCCGCAAAGCACGCTCGCAGTTCGCCCTCAGCGCGCGCGTTCTCGCGGCCACAGCGCTCAAGCACGGCGCCCGCCTCGGTGTACCAGGCCGGTGCCAGGTCGGCTTCGCTCGCGGCGGTTTGCAGCAGCTCGCACGCGCTGTGCGCGGTGCCGGTGGGGACTACCGTGCAGCCGGCAAGGATCAAGGCGAGGAATATCAAGAGATGGATTTTCATGATCAGTTGTCCTGCGCGGCGTACCGCAGATTGCCCGCCACGCGGCGCGTCCAGCCCCTGCCAAAAGTGTCGAAGGTCTGCAGCTTGGCGTAGAACTCAAGGCGCTCGGCGTTGAATGCGAGCACCAGGTCTGCAGGCTCAGATCGGGCCACGGCTGCCAGCGTCATGGGGCCAATCACCCCGTCGTCAGCAACTCCGGCGGCCCGCTGCATCCAGCGCACGGCGTTGCCTATCCCGTGGTTCACCGCAGCATCGAGCGCTTGGAAGGCGAACTGGCGCGGCAACTTGTCGCCCTGCACGCGCTGCCAGAAGTCGCGCTCATAGATGGCGATCGCGCCCTCACGCGTGAGGTTGCGAATATCGACCGCCGGATAGCTGCGCTTGGCGATGCCGAATTTCGTCTCGCCTCCCGGGTCGTTCGGGTTGTTGACATAGCCGCCTTCGTGGGACAGCACGCGGTCGATGAAATCAAGAAATTTCGACATGGCCTACCCCTCCTTTACCCGTGTCCGAACAATGAGCACGGCGAACCCCAACAGCACGCACATGTCCTGCAGCGTGGGCGTTTCGAGGGGCAGCAAGGGCGTGATGAGCGCGCCCGCCCAGCCCATCGCCAGCAGCGCCCAGGCTATGGCCTTGAGCCACTCCATCGCGCGCTCGCGCCTGCACAGGCCGGCACGCAGGGGCGCGGTGCGCTCCAGTTTGTTCAGGGCTTCGGCCAGCACGATCACGCCGGCCAGCCAGTGCACCAGGTGGACGATGAGCGAGATCACGGCGCACCCCCTTGCGCGCCGCCGCCGGGCGGCAATTGCGCGGTACCAGAGAGCCGGCGGATGGCGAACAGCAGCACCTGCTGCGCGCCGCCGCCCACGGCAAACGCGCCGCCGAGCAGCAGCGCCTCAGGCAGTTGCGCCACCAGCATGGCGAGCGGCGCCAGGTAGCCCGCCGTCAGGCTGCTCGCGCAGGCAAAGGCCATGCGCCGCATCGTGGTGCGCAGCAGCTCGCGCCAGGTGTCGCCCGTGCTGGGCACCGTGCCGAGCAGGATGATGGCGACCAGCGCGCCGGCAAAGCCCGCCACCAGCAGATCCGCCCGCAGGCCCAGCGGCACGCCAAAGGCCGTAACGGCCGTGGTGCTGGCAGCGGCGGCGGCCATGGTTGCCACGGCGGCGGCGGTTGCAGTCGTGGGTTCAGGCATGGGGGGGCCTCCGGATTGCTGTCATTGCTTCTCCCAGCGCTTGCGCGTCAAACTCATCCACCGCCCCGGCACCGTGCTCCAAGTGACCGGCGCTTTGAGTTCATAACCAGGCACGGGGAACCACATTTGCGGCGTGTAGTCCCCGCTGAAAACGTTGTCGATTTCGTAGCCGCGCCGCGTGTTGATGGCCAGGTCACCGACCAACCGGAAAGATGTTTTGACCAGCCACGCGCCCGAGCACTGCCACACGATGACGCGGGTTCTGCCCCGCTCGCCGCGCCAGATTTCAAAGCCGTTTGCCGGGTCAATTGCTGCCCCGCGCGCCCAGGCTTCGTACTCGCCTGCATTGCGGCGGTACCAAGCCTTTCGGCTCGCCTTGCTGCGCGGGTGCGTGCCTGGAAGCCAGTAGTTCGCTTCCACGGCGGCTAGGTATTCCGCGCTCTGCGGGTCAGCATCCAGCCAGTAGCCGGAGAGCGGGCGCGAACCATCCGGCGCCCACGGCCCGTTGTCGCCGTGGGCCGTCACGTTGAGCATGGGTGCAATGTCCCAGCGGGCCATGTCGGGGCGCACGGTGCACAGGCGCTCATCGGCCCAGGCCAGGGCGTCGGCAATGTCGCCCGCGTGCAGCCAGCGGGCTTTGAGTTTGTGCGCCAGCAGGCCGCGCTTGGCGGCTTTCGCGCGGGCGATCGAGGCCAGGGCTTCGGCGTGGCGCGCCTCGGGCAGGCCGGCGAGTTGGAGGGCTTGTTGGGGGGTCATTGCGCCGCCCGGTGTATCTCACGCTGCCGCACCAGCACGCGCACGTTCCACGCGACGATGCCGACATAGCCAGCAACTACGAGCGCCAGCGCCTGCACGCTTACTTGGTCGCGCCAGTAAATCAGCGCGGCGATCAGCGCCAGCTTGCTGCCGACGAGCACGGCATCGCGCCCGAATTTGCCGATCAGGAGGATCAGAAGCTTGTTCGTCTCCCGGCCGCCCAGTCGCATGATGTTGATCGTCAGGGCCGCGTCCGCGATTTGCAGGGCGATCAGGGAAATGAGCAGGGCTGTGTGCAGGGTCATCATCACAGCCCCAACTTTGCGCGCTCGTCCCGCCCCCACTGCCGCGCAGCTTCCACCCAGGCGCCGAAAGCAAGCATCTCGTCCTGCTCGCCTGGCTCGAACGTGTACACGCCAAGCGCCGCTCCCACGCCAATGCGCGCGAAGTAGGCCTCATCGCTCTGGCTGTATTTGCTGCGAATGCGCGACTCCATTCGCTCTGCGATCAGCGCGCAGTGTGGGCTGGCGGCCTTGATCTGCTCGCGCAGCTCGGGCGTCATGTCCACAGGCTCGATCGTGATTTCTGGCGGCTGATCGGGCAGCAGCGCGGCGGCAGGGATGGCGACGTACGTCACGCCATCAAGCGTGCACAACTCCGTGCAGTGCAGCGCGTCGTCTACGCCCATCGAGTCCGGGAACACCATTTGGATGGTGGTATAGGGCGTGGAAACTTTTTGGTAGCGCACGATAGATGTCGTCATTGGTTAGGCCCTTTCATATCAGCCCAAGTAGCAACAGGCGGCGAACCCAACGGCGGCGCTCGCGGCGGACCGGGCGTAGTTCAGATAGCGAAACCGGCCCCCGGCATTGCTGCCGTTGTTCCAGTTGCCGCGCGAAATCACACAGAGCATGTCAAGCCCCTACCGCATCAGGGGTTGGTGGCCCCTGAATTTCTGCCTTAACCCACCCGCCGATCATTCGGCCAAGCTCGTCCACCATGCGCAGAAGCACCACAAAGCGGTGCGTGCCAGGCGCGGCGGCATCCCTGCGCCCGCCGCTGTAGTCGAACAGGCCAAGCTCATTGGCCAGGTGCACCAGCATGCGCAGCTGCTCGTGGCGCACGTCGAGCTGGGTCAAGGTCGTTTTCTTGTGATAGCGTTTTTGCGCCTCCGTGGTCAGGTTGTAGACATCCAGGTACGCTTGGCGAATCCCCTGGGTGAGTGTGTATTTGTGGCAATTGGGGAAGTGGGCCAGGTAGCCCTCCAACTGCACGGCAAACAGCACCAGCTTGCGGTGCAAGCTGGCTTCTGCGTGTACTGAAGTGCGTTGCTTTGTCATGGCATTGGCCCTGGTCGCTCCCGCTCAGGGCCTTACAAATAACAAGAGGCGGCGAAGCCAACGTTGTAGTGCGCGTTGGATCGTGCGTAGTACAGATGGCGACACCGCCCGCCGGCATTGCTGCCGGCGCTCCAACTGCCGCGCGAAATCACACAGAGCTGATTGACCGCATGCTCGTAGTAGTAATCGAGCCCCGTCAGGCTGCTGCCAGCGGGGCTCACGCCGCCAGCGGCGGGCATGCCCAACATGGTGCGCGCGCGGTCTGCTGCGGTGGCGTTGGAAAACACAGCATTGCTGCCGTTGCCGTAGCGTTGCCCAAGGGTGTTGTTGGGGTAGTCGGTGCGGAAGTTAAGCGTTATCGGGTCGAAATTCGCAGCGACGCCAGCAGCGCCCCAGTGGTCAGTTGAAAGCGTGGCGCCATCGGTAATCGCGGTGATGTCGGCCGTTGGTTTGAGCGCGTAGAACGTTGCGTTGTAGAGGGTGCCGCCGCTTGTGTACGTTCCGAATGCAGTTCCATCTACGCCGTCTAGCGTGAGGTTATTTGCATCAACAACCGTGACAGTAAAAGCCTTGGTGTTGATTTGCGTCATCCCGACAACGCCTTCAATAACTGCGACATCCCCAGTAATGCGCCCATGCCCCGTTACCGTGATTTGCACCGGGTTGGTTTTGGTGGCTGCGGAGATGGCTTTCGTGGTGCCAATGCTCGTCATTCCGGGGTTGATCTTGTAGATATTCCCCGCTACGTCTGCGATGCCGCAGGCCTGCCCGTTGTGAGTGGTTTTGGCGAAGTTGCTGCCCGATCCTGTGAGCGCCATATTGGGGTAGCTCGCTGCGCCAGCGCTGGTGAATGTCAGCGTTCCGTCGTCGGTCGAGCCCAGCGCGTTGTTGTCGCAGCCCTTGGGGTAGTTCGTAGAACCTGCAGACCACCAGGCGCAGTAGGTCGTGGCTGTTGACGCCTGTGCATGCGCCTCGCTGATGCGGGTAATCGCATCGGCCTGCTGCACAGTCTCAGGGTGAAACTTGGCGCCGCGCGTGCGCGCTGCAGCAAACGCACCGTAGTACGCATTGGCCGCGCCCACCGCCGAAAACCCAACTTGCCCAGCAGCCGGCCCGGATACCATGGGTATGGCCAGGGCGATGCTGGATGCCACTGAGCCATTGGCAGAGCAGTCGTATTTGTCGCGGAAAAATCCAGGCTGCGCAACGCCAGCATTCATGAAAGCTGCGTGTAGATAAAAGCCCTCAGCGTTCGCCGTGGCCTCGTCGGGGTGTGCGCTGACGGGCACGATGCGAATCGTGTTCGCGCCGTAGGTGGCATAGCCTGGGTCAGCAGCGTTTCCGAGGCGAAAGCGGTACGCGGGCACCCACACCATGATGCTGCCATCGCTGTGCTGGTAGTTGCCGTAGTTGGCGCTGGCCGGATCTGTGGCCCCGGCCATCGGCGTGAATCCCGCAGGCACTTGCGGGCAGATGCCGACGCCAAAGCCCTGCGCGCCAGGTACGCCGATGTCGTTGAACTTGATGCTTGGGAAGATGGCGGAGAACCAGCTTTGGTCGAGTTTCCCCGTGGCGCCTGCGATAGGCGTCTTGTTCGGCGCAGCTACCGCACTGAGCGTGGCGGTATCTACTTTCAGGGCGAACGCTGCGGCCTGGGCGGTGCTGACGGGTTTGCTTGCATCGCTGGTGTTGTCCACGTTGCCGAGGCCCACATCGGCCTTAGCCAGAGTTACTGCGCCGGTCTTGCCTGCAACGGACAGCACCGCGTCGGTGGGCGTGCGCAGCTCGATCCAGTTGGCAAGCGTGGATGCAGGCTCTGCGGCCAGGGCGAAGGACTTATTCAGGTCACTGCGCACAGCCACGTCGCCGCGCTCTGCGGTCAACGCCAACATGGCCGCTTGTGTGGCAACCGAGAACACGTCGGTAATGGCGATTGCCGGCAATTGGCTCTCGGGCACCTTGCCCCCGACCAAAGACGCCTTCGCTGCCAGTGTCGCATCGAGCCCCACAATCGTGCTGGTTGCCTGCGTCCCGGTATGCGTTGCCCGGTCCCGCAGTTGCGCATCGGTGGCGTTGGCCGTGGCACCGGCCGCAACCCCGGCCAGCTTCGTCTTCTCTGCGGTAGTGAAGTCGGCCTCGCTCAGGCCCTTGCCCGCGATCTTGTCCACCTTCGCGGCATCGAGATCGTCCAGCGCCGCGTAGGCAAGCTGCATTTGCGTATCCAGCTCCGCTTGCGTCGCCATATCCACGGCAAAGCCGGGGTTGGGATAGTTGCCCGAGAGCACGCCGCCTGCGCCGCCAGTGGGTGGGCGGGCGTCTGTGAGCCGCGCGTCGTCGCCGGCGGCCACTGTGCCTGCCGTGGTGCCTACGTCCAGGCTCGCCGCTCCGCCAAGATCGCTCTCCTTGGCATATTGCGTGTGCGGGTCCGCAGCGTTAAGGTGGCTGGTCATCGCCGCGGCAATCGCGCTGATGTCTTGCGGCTCCATCGAAGAACCCCCGAGCATGAAGTCCACCCACTGCAACTCGCCGGGCACGTCTTCAACGATTCCAGAGAACTCGCGGAAGCCCTCGAACTGCACGCGGCACTTGTACTTGGTTGCCCGGTTGCCGCGCGTGTTCGGCCACAAGTCCGCCGTGAATTCGCCCGCTGCGTCCGTTGTCGCCACTACTGTTTCGCCGCCTACGCGCTCGTTCGTGGTCGCGTCCCAGGCGTCGGATGCCCGGCCTCCTGCATCCATCAACTGGAAATGGATCTTCACGCCGACCAGCAAATCCCCATCGGGCGAATGCAGCGGCGCGCCAGCGTTGGTGATGGTGCGGGTAACGAGTGCCATGCCGAGCAGTGTTCCCGCCCAGCCTTCGCACGCCAAACCCTATACGGGGGTCAGCCGCCCAGCAGAGTCTCCCAGTCCGTCACATCCCGCTCGTTGCCCCGGTAGTCTCCGCGGGCGCTCACCTGGTTCATGAGCGTGGTAACCATGTTGCCGAACAGGTCCACCACTTCATTGGCGTTCATCATCTTGAGCTTGCCCAGGAAGTCGTCGCGGTCGCGCGCCTGCGCCTCGGCGAACTCCAAACCGAAGCGCCGGGTGGCCGTGGTGCGCAGCAGGCTGGCCACGCGCTCGCTGAACTGCGCGTTCATGGCGTAGATGTTGTTCGCGGCGTCCAACACCTGGTTCTGGTCGTTGACCCACATGCCGCGCGCGCGCAGCTGCAGCTTCAGGGCCTCGGCAACCTGTTGGTGCAGTTTGCGCACCCGCTCCATGCTGGTGTCGAGCGAGGCGCGCGCCAAGCGCATCTTCTCGCTGCGCTCCTGCTGCAGGCGCTGCGCGTAGGTCTGGGCCAGCGCATCGGTGGCGCTGGAAATGTCGCCCCGGGCGCGCGCCAGCGCTTCCAGCATGTGGCCATGGGCGAAACGGTGCCCTGCCCCGGCCGCGAGCTGCAGGGCCTCGCGCTCCTGGCTTTGCACCTGGCGCTGGGCGCGCAGAAACACCGTCTCCGCCGGCGTGCTGTCCACGAGCTCGTCGTAAGACATGCCGGTGGCCGACTGCAGCGCGGCGGACACGAACGCCTGGGCGTCGGCGCCAGCCAGCCCCAGGCCCGGGAAAAGATGGTCCAGCTTACCCACGTAGTCGCTGAAGAACGAGCCCACCACGCCGTCGAGGAACAGCGGCAGGCTGTCGATGTCGGGGTTCTCGCCCTGCAGCGTGGCGTCCTCCAGGGCGTCCTGCGCCGCGTCCAGCCCCGGCGAGTAGCTGACCTGTCCCGCCGGCGCCCGCGTGCTGATGCTATCCAGGGCGGCGTTGATTTCCGTCCCGATGGCCGCGCGCATGGCGTTGTCGGCCGTGCCGATCATCTCGGAAATGCGGTCGATGGCGGTGTAGACGATCGCCGCAGAGATGCCCTGGGCTGCAATTCCGGTGCTCGTTGCCATGGCCTACGCCCCCGCGTCGATGTTGTTGGATTCGCTGGCCGTCGAGCTGACGCTGACCCCGGCGCTGTTGAGTGCGGCTGCCGCGCGCGACGAGAAGCGCCGCAGCAGCTTGATGTTCGCCTCGGCCGACATCTGCGCCAGGGTGTTGGCCCGCTCCACCTGTGCTCCGATGCGCTTGATGACCGCCTCGTGCGAATCGTCGTAGATCATGACGCGCTCATTCCACTCGGCGAGCTCGGCCGAGCGGACCTGCATGCGCGACCTCACGGCCGCCTCGTTGCGCTGCAGGCGGGTCAGGTAGTCGTTGTTGCGCCCAAACACGTCGAACATCAGGTGCATCTGCGTGAAGAGGTGGTCCATCACCGCGTCCAGCGCGTCGTTGTAGGCCTTGACCAGCGCCTCGGCCGCGTCCACACGCAGCTTGTGGCGCTCGGCCTGGCGGTCTGCCTGCATTCCGATCGCCAGCCGATCAATATGCAGGGCCGCCGCGCGCGTCTGCACCCCCTGCAGCGCATCCGCCGCGCCGGCCGGCAGCGGCAGGCCGTAGGGGTTCACAGGCTGCGCGGCGTAGCCCCGTGCCTGGTCCAGCCGCTGGTCCTGGCCGAGATAGCCTAGCCCGTCGGCGCCGTTGACCACGCCGCGCAGCCAGGCCACGGCCTGCTGGAAGCCCGGGCCGATGGGCACCACGCTCGTCAGCACCGCCTCGAACTGCGTCGCCCAGTGCTGCGCCACCTCCTGCATCTGGCCACGCAGCTCGCGGTCGTGGGCGCCCACCAAGGCCGCTGCTTCGTTGCCGGCGTACAGGCTCAGGAACTTCTCGATGGTCGGCCCGCCGCCGCCCGTGCTCACGCCGGACTCATGGGGCTGCTCGATGTTGTGCGAGCTGAAATTCGCCGCGTTGGCGTAGCTGTTCATCGCCATGTTCCAGGCGCGGCCCAGCAGCCAGTCGAACAGCAGGGCCGAAGGTAGCGCGCGTCCGTTGGGCATGGTCAGATCCTCCGCTGGCTGGCCAGCACGTTGAACGTGATGTTGTCGAGCTCGAACACGTCGCCCTCGGACACCAGTTCAAAGGTGAAGTAGTTCGCGCGCAGCCCGCGGCCCACGTCGAAGCGCTGCGCCTCCAGGGTTTCGTTGGCCGCGCGCGCGGCGTAGGTGTAGGTGTTCTTGCCGTCGCTCACCCGCAGGTAGAGCTTGCCGGCGGACGACACCCCCGCGTACACCGCCTCCAGGCCCTTGAGCGCCTGGGTGCCGAAGTCGTGCTTGCCCAGCGCCACGCCGGCGACGATCGGCTGCCCAGCGTCGCTGGTGCCCTCCAGCAGGTACACGCCGTCCTGGCGCACGCCGAAGTGCTTGCCATCCAAAACGAAGAAGCTGTTGAAGCCGTAGGCGTCGTAGCGCGTCGTCGCGCGGCTGTCCGTGTTCACCACCCAGGCCGGGCCCTCGTCCGCCGGCGCGTCGCCGTCGATGCGGAACATCGCCGTCACCAGGCGCTCGCCGGCGCCCAGCTGCTCAATCACCGAGTCGAGCATGGTCATCACGGCGGACGCGGCATCCTCGGCCGTGATTTCTTCGCTGGCGTCGGCTGTCACGGTGGCATAGGCCGCCGCCGTGGCGCTCCCGTCCACACGCTCGATGAAGGAGATTGCGATGTACGCCGCCGGCAGCGCGGGAGCACCTGCGGCCACGTATTCGATGACCTTCACGAGGGGTGTCAGCTCGCCGCTGTAGGCGGTGAACCGCGCCCTGGGCAGCTCGGCGACCAGCTCCGCATAGGTCGTCTCGGCCGACGCCCGCATGACGAACCCCGGCAGCGCAGCAGCCATGGAGCCGTAGGCCGGCCCCTTGGCCGTCATCCTGAGCCGGGGGAGCGTCGGGGCCATCACCGAGTAGCGCACGCTCGGGTCCGGAGCCCCCATGCCGATCCAGCAAGAGAGCGGACCGATCGCTCCGATCAGCACCGCGTAGTCGTCCCATTCCGCCATAAGCGCGTTCAGCGGGCCGATCGTCCCGGCCATGCCTTCGCCCACGCCGCATTCAAACCGCAGGGCGGACAGCTCGGCGGTGATGTCGCTCACGTTCAGCTCCGACAATCGCATGGCGAGACGCGGAAGCTCGGCCACCAGTGTCGGTTCGATGCCGCCGTCCGCTTCCATGGCGAGCCCGGACAGAACCACGGTCATGGAGCCGTCTTCGGCGTCGCCCCAGTCGAGCCCTGCGGTGAACACCGGGTTGTCCACGGCGTCGTAGGCGGTGTAGAGCGTGGCGTCGAGCGCGTAGTCCTCGGGCATGGTGAACGCGGCAGCGAACAGCGTGAGGTCGTTCACCACCCACTTGATGGCGTGCCCATACATGAGCGCCTGAACCGCATCGGTGCTCCCCCCCACCCCGCGGGCCGCGCGCACCGTGGCGTAGGGGACTTGGAGCACCACAACCCCCTCATGGATAACGCGCACGGCGTCTGCCGTGAAGATGATGCCGTAGCGCAGATGTTTGTAGCCGTTGCGCCCGGGTGTGGGCAGCTCAGATACTGGAGTGAGGCCGACAGCCACACCGCCCGGGCGCGCGCCGCGCACATCGGGCACGTCGAACGTGATCGCACCCGCCCAGCTGGCGGGTAGGCTCTCGATGCTGTGTGCACCGCTGTTCCAGCCTGGGTTGAATCCCATGCCGGCCTGCACCTCCGGGGTCACCTCGCCGGGCACGGCCACCACAACTTCGCCCGCCCCCGACGGGTCGGGAATGAAGTTGACCGGCGGCTGCGTTGCGCCAACATCCAAACCAGAAGATGCGCCACCGCCACCGGTCGGCGGCCGTTCGGTGTCGTCGTCATCCTCCACCATCCAGCACATCCACTCTGAGTAGTAACGGATGTCCACTCCGGAGCGGAGGTCTGTGACCGACACCCAGTTGCAGTATTCGCGTGCCATGGTTGCTCCTAAGTTGAGCGGATTCCGCCCGGCGTGATTTGCACGTACTGGAGCGACACACTGCCCCCGGAGCACGTCGCCCCGGTGATTTCCCAAAGGCCCATATCCGGGAGCCCAACCTGAATGCGCCACGGCCCACCGTCCGGCGGCTTGATGATGTTGGTGATCTGGGCGCCCGGGAACAGCTTTTTGATGGCCTCGTACATGGCGGTCCTGCACGGGGAGCCCTCGGGCGGAAAGCTCGATCCGCCCCCAGCGCCGCCGTTGCCCCCGCCGCCGCCACCGCCACCGCTGCCGTCATCGGCCGGCAGCAGCTCCTTGATCAGGGTGTTAGGCATAGTCGGGCTCCTTGATCTTGTGGTCGTTCATCCAAGGGCGCGCGGGGTTGGCGGGGAGCGTGTTGCCCTCCTTGTCGCGCAGCGTGAGCATGGGTAGCAACTCGCCACGGTTGTAGGCGTGGGAGGAGTCGCTGAAGTCTTGCGACAAGATCATCTCGCCGCGAGTGTTGTAGAAGACGACGTCCGGGGCAATGCCGCCATCGGCCCAGCTTTCCCCTGGCAGCGTGAACTTGTGCGACGTCGCTTTCCACGAGTCGCCCCCATCCCTAGAAACAAAAATCGTCGTCGGCACCGCGTCTCCGCGGGCTTTGCGCGCGGCGAGGACAGGCACCGCGAGTTCGCCCTCACCAACGGCCACGACAAAGCCTACCCGGAACGCCCAGGGCACCGGCAACAGGCGGCGCGTCCAGGTAGCTCCGCCGTCGTCGGACACCATGAGCATTGGGCGAGAGCCGGGGTAAGCAAGCATGCGCGGGTCGCTCTGCGAGTAGGTCCAGTACGGATCGAACTGCATCCACAGCCGTTTGTGCTTCTTGCCGTCGGCGCCCTTTCTATACGTCGCACCGCCGAAACCCAGTGGCAGGTAAGGCACGGTATATCCGCCGCTTATGGACGGTGCCATCAGCCCCTGGTTGAACACGCCCCGGGGGATGGAAGCAATACTGCTCCAACCACCGCTTGTGATCTGCCTTACATCGATGGCGGCAGAAGATAGCGAGGAGTTGTCCCAGGAGAACGTCAGCAAGGTGTTCTTGTCTTTGACGAGCACGCCCCCGTACGGCACCAGGATGACAGCGCTGGCGCCGCCCCAGGTCGCCCCGTTGTCGTAGGACCACAGGAAGATCGCGGCGCTCTGTGATGCACTCGCGGGTGCCGATGCCCCGAAGCGCATAGCATGCACGTCCGCCCGGAGAACCAGCGTGGCAGGCCCTGTCCGGTGCAGAGACATCCCACGCGCCGCCCAATACAAGGCCGTCGGGTAGGCTGCCACTGCCGGGAAGGTAATCTTGGTGGTCGCCATGTCCCCGCGCGGCGTGGTGTACCTGCAGGTCAGCCGGTAGGGGCCGGAACTGCGGCTGTCGTACACGTCGTCGGGCCCGGGGTACACCGCTACGATCGACGTGTACTCCCCGGTGCCAGCCTTGGCCACCGCCGGCTCGGCGACAGCGTAAGTGTCCGATGCGTCCCCCCCGATGGGTGTGTACTGGACGTCCGCTATCTGCGCGGCAGATCCGAACAGGACGCCAGCCAGGCCGACGTAGACCGTATTGCTGTCCCACATATCGGCGGAACCGCCGATAGAGATGAATTTATGTCCAGGGTAACCCCCGCCTAGACCGCTATGGACATCGAAGGAAAGGATGGGTTTGCTGACGGAGCCGGTCGTTGTGTTGATTTCTACGACCTCCACGCGCGCCGCGCGCAGGCCGCGCTTCTTCGTGTGCCCGTGGCTGTCCTGCGCGCGGTCAGAATCGTTGAAGAAACGGTCATCCCCCGGGAGGTTGATCTCACGCACCAACCAAACTTTTCCACCGCCCGCTGCGAACAGACGGCGTTTGCCGGCCTGCGATGTGTAGTTGGCCTCGGTGAGAGCCTCGAAGCGGTAGGGTTGGGTCTCGGCCAAAGAGTGATATCGCGAAATCCGCGTCTGGGCCTTGAACCCTCCAATCTCCCGGAACGGCAGATCTCCATTGGTCGGGTCGATCTCGGAAACGTACAGGCGCGAGCGCTTGCGCAGCTTGACGTTCGGCGCCACGCTGCGCAGCTCGTTGCCGGTCAGGGCGTTCCAGTTCTCGTCGTAGGTCTGCGAGGTTTCGTGCAGCAGCAGGAAGCGCGGGGCGGCCTCGCCCGATTCCTTCTCGATGCGCACGAACTCGCCCGATTTCTGCACCGTGCTTTCTTGGTCCTGGTAGGTGATGAACTCCGAGCCGACCGCCACCATGGCCTGGAGCTGGTCGCGCTCCTTGCCGTCGGACGTGCCCTTGGAGTTGTCGGTGATGAGCATCAGCGCACCTCACGCGAACCGATAAAGTCGGTCCAGAAAGCGGCAGCTGGGGGCGGCGCGTCGTAGGCAGCGTAAACGTGCACCTGTTGAACCAAGGCCTCGAAGAACGGCGAGCCGAACGCAGTCACATAGATGCGCTGCCCGCCATCTGTGTTCGAGTAGGCGTAACCAACAGAAAGATCCGTCGGCCCTATAAAGTCGGTGAAGTCCCCATAGGACTCGGCGATCATCGACGCAGCCGCCGGGCCTTTGACGCCGACCAGAAACAGCCCCGTGTTGTTGGCCGGCCCGCCGGAAGTTTCCGATATGTCGGCCCAGGCCCCAGAGGGCGTTGTGTATTTGGTGATCACCTCCAACTGGGCCAGGTCGTTCTCGTGGGCCCCTGACTCACCGAACATCCATGCCGCGTTGAAGTTGGGCAGCGTAGGGCCCGGGTATGCGGACACCGGCAACTGCCAGTGCGTGGGGATGCTCCAGCCAGGCGGTCCCGAGTACCCGCTGAAGTCGTCACAGGTAAAGACGGAAACCATCCCCTCCAGCGATTCAGCTTGCGCGTGCGTGAGTATCTGCGCCGTCTCCTTCCCGACGAGGAAATACTTGAAATCCGGGTCGAGCGTCATCCCGCCCCCTTACGCCGGCAGGCTGAGCGAGATGTAGTTGATGGCCTGGGTTTCGCCCGAGGTCAGCGCCACCGAGCTCAGGTTCAGCTCAGCCCCAGAGGTGCCCACCCGGCCCTGCAAGCGCGGCTGCGTGGTCGACGCCGCGCCGGTGTCGGCGCTGCCCACGAAGCGGAAGAACGCTGCGTTCCCGGAGACCAGGATGGTGCCCGACCAGGTTTCGCCCGCCGCCTTGCCAATGGCGCCGCCGTCGGCCGTACCGAGGTTCAGGCCCCCGGAAATACCGTCGCCGTAGACCGTGAGCAGCTTGGTGTGCTTCGCGCCGTCGATCGCGGCGTCCGCAGTGGCCGGAATATCCGCCAGCGCAGAGGCGTAAACGTGGATGAAGCCGCCTGCCAGCAGGGTTTTCAGCGAGCCGGTGCCGAGCAAACCGTTGCGCAGGCCGGTGGATTGGAGGATGGTCATGGTGGTGCCTCTTTAGAGCGAGATGAACTGGAAGCCCGTCAGGACTTCGAGGTAGACCGTCGAATCGACGGCGCGGGGGTTGGCGAAGCGCACGACGGAGAGCAGCTTTCCGGTCGCGGCCCCCTTCGCCTGTGCGGTACTCAGGAACGCGCCGTTCACCGTGGCGGTGTCGGTCATGTCGAAGCGCGCGAGCGAAGCGGCGTTGGAGCACGCACCGCTGGCGACAGCCCCCAAGGTCAGGGCGAGGCGCGTGGCCTGGCTGTAGTTGGTGACTTCCGTCACGAGCGATGCGAGCGTGGCGGCCGTTTCGGTGCCGTCCGGGACGTGCGCCCCGGACCACAGGCCGATGTAGAGGCCCGCCGGGCCGGCGCCGCCCTTGAAGTAGGCGGTCACGATGTCGTTGAGCCCCTCGATCGGCACGCGGTTCAGCGCATGGTCAAGGGACAAGATGCGCCCGTCCTTCTTGGCCTTCACGGTCAAGTCGTAGGCGAATCCACACGGGATTTGGTTGATCGTCATGGGTCTTTCCTCACGATTCGGGCTTGGGCGTAGGAGCCGACGCCTGCGGCGGATGAACTTGGTTCGGAGAGCGCGGCAACGACAGCGCGCATGCCGTCCGCTTCGCGAAACAGCGTTGCGGCGGAGCCGGTGACGGCCATGGCGACGTGCTGCTCTTGCAGGTTGACGAGAGCGCCCTGCTTGTCGCAGGAGCACAGGCCGCGCGCGCTCATCCAGTGCGCGCCGCCGTCGTCGCGGTAGCCGGCCTGCTGGGCTGGGCCGCCGTAGGGCAGCGCAGCGCGCACCTCCTGGGCCGGGAAGCCACCGGCGATGAAATAGGTCTTGTCGGCGAGCACGAACACGCCGCCCTCGACGGCGGCGATGCAGGTGATGGGCGCCGGGAACATTTCGAAGCCGCGCGCCGGGTCGCGCAGATGCGGCAGGAACGGCTCGCTGTAGACGAGCACGGAGCCCACCGCCACCAGCAGCCGCGCGCCGTGGTGCGCGATGCAGGAGCCGGGCGGCATCGGCACCAGGGCCTGGTCGCCTACCGTCGTGGCGGCAGCATCGGACCAGCTGGGGGTGGGCCCGGAGACGGGGTGGTAGGAGCCGACGCGCACGCCGTCGGTGAAGTAGATGGCCTCGTTCACCCGGGCGTAGCGCACCGGCGCGAGGGCGCCGTAGCCGCTTGCCACCAGGGAGCGCTCTACCTGGTCGCCCGACAGCTCAAGGCGGTAGACGTTGCCGGCGTCGCAGTACAGCGCGACCCCGTCGCTGTCGAAGGCCGAACGTGCCGGCATATAGATCCGGTCTTCGTCGGGGCGATAATAGGCATCGTGGAGA
>MEEC01000021.1 GCA_001724315.1 Lautropia sp. SCN 70-15
CCGGCCGCTGATCGTCGGCGAGAAGGAGCTCGCCGCCAATCCGCGGATCGTGGCCACGCAGGATGGCCGGGTCTACCTCGGCCGAGGCGATCTGGCCTATGCCCGCGGCATCGCCGACGACACGGTGCGCGAATGGCACATCTACCGCCAGGCCAAGCCGCTGCTCGATCCCGACACCCGCAAGCCGATCGCCTGGGAGGCGCTGTTCGTGGGCTCGGCGCGCCTGGAGAAGACCGGTGACCCGGCCACGCTGCGGATCACCTCGATGACCGAGGAGATCGGCGTGGGCGACCGGCTGATGCCCTCCGAACCGCCGAAGACTTTCAGCTACGTTCCGCGCCCGCCTGCCGGCGAGGTCGACGGCCGGATCCTCGCCGTGTATCGCGGGGTCACCCAGATCGGCCGCAACAACGTCGTCGCGGTGAACGCCGGCGGCGGCGCCGGCGTCGAGCCGGGCAACGTGCTGGCCATCCATCAGCGCGGCCGCCTGGTCGTGGACCGCGAGACGAAGGAACAGCTAAGACTTCCGGACGAAGCCGTCGGTCATCTTCTCGTTTTCCGCGTGTTCGATAACATCTCCTACGGTCTGGTGATGGACGCGTCCCAGTCGATCACGGTCGGCGACGTCGTCACCAATCCTTAGAGTCCATCGAACCAACGAGTCCGAATGCCCCTTCCCGCCGGGGCGCGCGACACCCGCGCGCCGTGGCTGCGGCTGATCCTCACCCAGGGCCTCGGGCCGGCGGCCGTGCGCCGCCTGCTCGAGGCCTTTGGCTTGCCCGAGGACGTGCTCGCGGCCGGTCACAGCAAGCTGTCCGCAGCGATCGGCGCGCCGCGCGCCCAGGCGCTGCTCGCCAGCGACCCCGCCCGGGACGAAGCCGTGGCGGCCGCGCTCGACTGGGCGCAGGCCGATCACCATCACCTGGTCTGCCTCGACGACCCGCGCTATCCACCCCGCCTGCTCGAGATCGCCGACCCGCCCCCGGTGCTGTTCGTGCGGGGCGATCCGGCAGCGCTCTCGCGCCCGTCGATCGCGATCGTGGGCAGCCGCCACGCCACCCAGGCCGGGCTGGGCCACGCTCGCGACTTCGCCCGCGCGCTGGGCGAGGCGGGGCTCACCGTGGTCAGCGGCCTCGCGCAGGGCATCGACGCCGCAGCCCACGAGGGCGCGCTTCAGACCCCGGCCGGCACGCTCGCGGTCATGGGCACCGGGATCGACCGGATCTACCCGCCGCGCCATCGCCCGCTGGCCGACGCGATCGCGGCCAGTGGCGCGGTCCTCGCCGAGCTGCCGCTCGGCGCCGAGGCCCAGCGCCACAACTTTCCGCGGCGCAACCGGCTGATCGCCGGCCTGGCGCTGGCCACCCTGGTGGTCGAGGCGGCGCGCCAGTCCGGCTCGCTGATCACCGCCCGCCAGGCGCTCGAGTCCGGCCGCGAGGTCATGGCCATCCCCGGCTCGATCCACTCGCCGGTCGCAAAGGGCTGCCACCAGCTGATCCGCGAGGGCGCCAAGCTGGTCGAGTCGGCCGAAGACGTCCTGGTCGAGCTGCGGGCGGCGCTGGGACCGGCCAGGGAGCGAGGCGAGACCGCCGCCGCCGGGCCGTCCGGCCCGGGCGCGCCGGAGCCGGCCGACCCCGCCGACCGGACCCTCCTGAAGGCCATCGGCTTCGATCCCGCCGACCTGGACACCCTGGTCGAGCGCACCGGCCGCCCGGCGGGCGAGCTGGGTGCGCGGCTGCTCGCGCTGGAAATGGAGGACCGGGTCGAGCGGCTGGTCGACGGCCGCTTCGTCCGACGGTCATAGGTCCTCCGTCCCAAGGCGTACGGAACTTCCCTGCCAGGCATCCGGACCATCCCTCAAACCGACGGCGGCCGGGTCGGCCATCCGGCCGGCTTGCACCGGGTTGCGCCAGCCACTTATGATTGGCGCCCCTTGCCGCCTCGGCGGCGGCAGGCCGCAACCACGCTACGGACCCCGAATGAGCAAAGCCCTGATCATTGCCGAGAAGCCTTCGGTGGCCACCGACATCGCTCGGGCCCTCGGCGGCGTCCCGCGGCAGGGCGACTGGTTCGAGAACGACGAGTACATCATCTCGTCGGCGGTCGGACACCTGGTCGAGATCGCGGCGCCCGAACAGTTCGAGGTCAAGCGCGGCAAGTGGTCCTTCGCCCACCTGCCGGTGATCCCGCCGCACTTCGACATCCAGCCCATCGCCAAGAACGAGGAGCGGCTCAAGCTGCTGGCGCGGCTGATCCGCCGCAAGGACGTCGACCTGCTGATCAACGCCTGTGACGCCGGACGCGAAGGCGAGCTGATCTTCCGGCTGATCGCGCAGTACGCCAAGGCCAGGCAGCCGATCAAGCGGCTCTGGCTTCAGTCGATGACCCCGGCCGCGATCCGCGAGGCCTTCGCCCAGCTGCGCGAGGACCGGCAGATGCTGCCGCTGGCCGACGCCGCCCGCTGCCGTTCCGAGGCCGACTGGCTGGTCGGCATCAACGGCACCCGGGCGATGACCGCGTTCAACTCGCGCGACGGCGGCTTCTTCCTGACCACCGTGGGCCGGGTGCAGACCCCCACGCTGACCATCGTCGTCGAACGCGAGGAGAAGATCCGCCGCTTCGTGCCGCGCGACTACTTCGAGGTCCACGCCCAGTTCGCCGCCCAGGCGGGGAACTACGCCGGCCGCTGGTTCGACCCCGAATTCAAGAAGAAGGAAGACGACCCCGAGGCCCGCGCCGAGCGGATCTGGGACCGCGCCCGTGCCGACGCGGTCGTCGCCGCCTGCCAGGGCAAGACCGGCACGGTCACCGAAGAGTCCAAGCCCACCACCCAGCAGTCGCCGGCGCTGTTCGACCTCACCAGCCTGCAGCGCGAAGCCAACGGCCGTTTCGGCTTCTCGGCCCGCACCACGCTGGCGCTGGCGCAGGCGCTGTACGAGCGCCACAAGGTGCTCACATACCCCCGGACCGACTCCCGCGCCCTGCCCGAGGACTACCTCGGCACCGTGGTGTCCACGATGGAGATGCTGCGCGGCGGGCAGGCCGGCGGCGGCAGCGCCGACTACGCCCCCTTCGCGCGCCAGGTGCTCGACCGCGGCTGGGTCAAGCCGAACAAGCGGATCTTCGACAACGCCAAGGTGTCGGACCACTTCGCGATCATCCCGACCCTGCAGGCGCCGAAATCCGGCGGCCTGTCGGACGCCGAGCAGAAGATCTACGACCTGGTGGTGAGGCGCTTCCTGGCGGTGTTCTTCCCGCCCGCCGAGTTCCTGGTCACCACGCGGATCACCGCGGTCGGCGAGCATCGCTTCCGCACCGACGGCCGCGTGCTGGTCAACGCCGGCTGGCTCGCGATCTACGGCCGCGAGGGCGGCCGCGACGACACGCTGGTCCCGGTGGCATCCGACGAGCGCGTGCTCGCCGAAACGGTCGAGACGGTCGGCCTGGCCACGCGCCCCCCGGCCCGCTACAACGAGGCCACGCTGCTGTCCGCCATGGAGGGCGCCGGCAAGCTCATCGAGGACGACGAGCTGCGCGAGGCCATGGCCGAGAAGGGCCTGGGCACGCCGGCCACCCGGGCGGCGATCATCGAGGGCCTGATCGCCGAGAACTACCTGGTCCGCGAAGGCAAGGAGCTGATCCCGACGCCCAAGGCCTTCCAGCTGCTCACGCTGCTGCGCGGGCTGCAGGTCAACGAGCTCACCGCCCCCGAGCTCACCGGCGAGTGGGAGTACAAGCTCGCGCAGATGGAGCGCGGCAGGCTCTCGCGCGACGTCTTCATGCGCGAGATCGCCGAGATGACCGAGCGCATCGTCGAGCGCGCGAAGAACTTCGGCACCGGCACCGTGCCGGGCGACTATGCGACCCTGTCCACGCCCTGCCCGGCCTGCGGCGGCGTGGTCAAGGAGAACTACAAGCGCTTCGCCTGCACGAAGTGCGATTTCTCGATCACCAAGATCGCAGGCAGCCGGCTGCTCGCCCCCGAAGAGGCCGACGCGCTGCTGCGCGACCGGACGATCGGCCCGCTGCAGGGCTTTCGCAGCAAGATGGGCCGGCCCTTCGCGGCCATCCTGAAGCTCACCGCCGACAACAAGCTCGAGTTCGATTTCGGCCAGACCGACGCCGAGGCCGAGGGCGCGGAGCCGGTCGACTTCAGCGGCCAGACCCGGCTGGGCGATTGCCCGAAGTGCGGCGCGGGCGTCTACGAGCACGGCATGGCCTACGTCTGCGAGAAGTCCGTCGGTCCGGAGAAGACCTGCGACTTCCGCAGCGGCAAGATCATCCTGCAGCAGGAGATCGAGCCGGCGCAGATGAGCAAGCTGCTCGCCGAGGGCCGCACCGACCTGCTCCAGGGTTTCGTGTCGCAGCGCACCCGCCGCAAGTTCAAGGCCTTCCTGGTGCGCGGCGCCGACGGCAAGGTCGGCTTCGAGTTCGAGCCGCGGCCCGCCAAGCCCGGCGCCGGCGGCAAGACCCCCGGCAAGGCGGGGGGCGCCAAGGCCGGCGCGGCGGCGGAGGCCGGCGCGGCAGTGGCCGATTCCGGGAAGCCCGCGGCAAAGGCGGCCGCCAGGAAACCGGCTGCGAAAAAGCCCGCCGCGAAAAAACCGGCAGCAAAGACCGCTGCGAAGAAACCCGCCGCCAGGAAGCCTGCCGCGAAGCGGGCCCCCGCCGCGAAATAGGGGCGGCCGGCGCGTCAGCTTTGTCGCGACGTCGCAACGCGTCGCCAAGCGTCGGCCCGCGCCGGCCGGCGCGCGCTGCCCGCGCTATCCTATCCGGCATGAAGTGCAGTCACCCCGCCGAAGTCAGCACCGACTGGGTCTTCGGCTACGGCTCCCTGATCTGGAACCCCGAGTTCGAGTTCGAACAGGCCCATCTGGCACGGGCCTGGGGCTATCACCGGGCCTTCTGCGTCCGCTCCACCCGCTATCGGGGCACGCCCGAGCGGCCGGGCGTGGTGCTGGGGCTGGACCGGGGCGGCAGCTGCATCGGCGTGGCCTACCGGCTCGCGCCGGCCAGCCGCGCGAACGCGATCGAGCGCCTGTTTGCCCGCGAGATTCCTGACCCTGCGGCGAGCATCTACCTGGCCAGGCAGATCACGGTCGAACTGCCTGACAATTCACGTGTGCAGGCGCTCACATTCGTTGCAGACCGCTCCCGTGTGTCCTATCAGCGCCTGAGCGATCCCGAGGTTCTCGAGCGCCTGCACGCCTGCCAGGGTCAGCGGGGGCCCAATCGCGAGTACGCGATCAACACCTGGGATGCCCTCAGGCAACGCGGCGTGCACGACGACCGGCTGCTGCGCTACGTCCGGCAGTTGCTGCGCGACGCCCCCGATGCGGCGGCGAACGGCGCCGCCGCGGGCGACCCGAATCAGGCCTGAAGCGGATCGCGCAGCCGCGAGCCGGCCGGAACGCCGGCCATCAGGAATGCCATCTGGTCGGCGAGGATCCGGCGGTTGCGCAGGATGAAGGCCTCGCAGAGGCTGGGAACGTAGGGCACGTAGAGCAGCGGCATCCGCGCCTGCTCGGGGGTGCGGTCGCCCTTGCGCAGGTTGCAGGGCTTGCAGGCGCTGACCAGGTTGGTCCACGAAGTCCTTCCGCCGCGGCTCCTCGGGTGAACGTGCTCGGCGGTGAGCTCCGCGGGCCGCAGCCTGCGGCCGCAGTACGCGCACACATGGCAGTCGCGAGCGAAAAGCATCTCGCGACTCAAGGCCGGCGTTGCGGCGAGCGGCGCCCGGTGCGCCCGATCGCCGCGCACCGCCACGATCGAGCGCAGCGTGAGACTCGATTGCTGCCCCGACGCCCGGCTGATCCCCCCGCGCAGGGTGAACGAATGCTCGCCGTAGTCCCAGGCGACCTGCTCCTTGCAGTAATAGGCGACGGCCTCCTCCACGCCAATCCAGCGGCGCGGGGTGCCCCCGGCGTCGAGCACCAGGATGCTGACCGACGAAGCAAGAGCCGTCACGAAGTCCTCCGAAGAAGGACGGTCCGGGCCGGGAACGCACCCGATGCCCGTGACCGATCCTGCGAGCAAGAACCGTTCCCGCCATTCTGCACCAGCAGGCCGCCGCCGGCGAGGTCTGTCGGTGCACCAGGCCGGCTGCGATAATGGGCCTTCAAGGAGTCCCAGCATGAACCTCACCCTCGGCCGGATCGCGATCGTCGCGATCGCGGCAATTTTCGCCAGCGGCTGTGCCGCGCCTTCCCGGACCGGCTACACCTACACCGACCGCGAGGCCCTCCGGCCGATGCAGGTCGAGATGGCGGTCATCGAGGCCATCCGCGAGGTCAGGCTCGAGCGCAGCCGCCCCGACGGCGTGGGCAGCGCGGCCGGCGCCGTGGTCGGCGGCGTGGCCGGCTCGAATGTCGGCGGCGGCAGCGGCCGCATCATCGGCTCGGTGCTCGGCGCGGTGGCCGGCGGCGTGGCCGGCAGTCACATCGAGCAGTCGGCCACCACGCGGCAGGCCCTCGAGATCACGGTCCGCACCGACCGCGGCCGGACCTTCGCGGTGGTCCAGGAAGCGGGCGGCGAGCAGTTCGCTCCCGGCCAGCGCGTGCGCATCCTCACCGATTCGCGCGGGGTCACTCGCGTGTCGTACTGACGGCTCGCGTTAACATCGCGTTCCGTTCCCGCGCGCGCCCTGCCCCCAGGCAGCGCTCCCGAGCCCTGCCGCCGCGCACCGCCCGCGCCGATCCGCATCCCGAACCCACCGCCATGATCGACACCACGCTCGAACGCTTCCAGACCGACGTCATCGACGCATCGATGCAAAAGCCGGTGCTGCTCGACTTCTGGGCGCCCTGGTGCGGCCCGTGCAAGTCGCTCGGCCCGCTGCTCGAGAAGCTCGAGACCCAGTACGGCGGCCGTTTCCTGCTGGTCAAGGTCAACACCGACGAGCAGCAGCAGCTGGCCCAGCACTTCCGGATCCGGTCCATCCCCACCGTGTTCGCCTTCGTCGGCGGCCAGCCGGTGGACCAGTTCCAGGGCGCGCTGTCCGAAGGCCAGCTGCGCGAGTTCATCGACCGGCTGCTGCCGGACCCCACCGACGCCGAGATCGAGCAGGCGATGCAGGCGCTCGAGCAAGGCGACCGCGACGGCGCGGTGGCGCTGCTCCAGAAGGTGCTGGCGACCGCGCCCGAGCACGAGACCGCGCGCCTGCTTTACGCGCAGGTGCTGCTCGAGGGCGACCCGGGCGCCGCGCTGGCCATGCTCGAGGCCCTGAGCGACGAGGCGAAGGGGGATCCGCAGGTCGCGGAGCTGATCGCCCGCGCCCGCCAGCTCGCCGAAGAAGCCCACGTGCCGCCGCCGCTCGAGCTGGTGACCCGGATCGCCGAGAACGAGGGCGACCTCGAGGCGCGACTCGAACTCGCCCGGCACTACGTCGACCAGAAGGCCTGGGCGCCGGCGCTCGAGCAGCTGCTCGAGATCGTCAAGCGCGATCGCGCCTTCGGCGACGACATCGGCCGCAAGACCATGATCGAGGTCTTCGGCATGGCCTCGGCCCAACCGCAACTCGTGGCCGAGTGGCGGCGGCGGCTGAGCTCGGTCCTGTTCTGACACCCGGGGCGCGATTGCGCGCCGCTTACTGACGGAGAGACACATCATGCAACGACGCGAATTCCTCGCCGGCGCCGGCGCGCTGGCCGCAGCCGGCGCCATGCCCGCCCTGGCCCAGTCCTTCCCGACCCGGCCGGTCGTTCTCTACTGCGCCTTCTCCGCAGGCGGACCCACCGACCAGGTCTTCCGCGTGTTCGCCGAGGCCGCCACCAGGACGCTCGGCGGCTCGGTGGTCGTCGAGAACAAGCCCGGCGCCGGCGGCACGCTGGCCGCGCTGTCGCTGCGCAGCGCCCGGCCCGACGGCCACACGCTGGCGCAGGCGCCGATGGGCCTGTTCCGCATCCCCCACATGCAGAAGAAGCAGTCCTTCGACCCGATCGCCGACTTCACCTACATCAGCTGCCTGACCGGCTACACCTTCGGCCTGGTCGTGCCGGCCGACTCGCCGATCAAGTCGATCAAGGACCTGATCGAATACGCGAAGGCCAACCCCGGCAAGTTCACCTACGGCAGCCCGGGCGCCAACACCTCGCCGCACCTGGCCATGGAGGAGTTCTCCGAGCGCGCCGGCATCAAGCTCAATCACGTGCCCTTCAAGGGGAACGCCGACGCGATGGTCGCGCTGCTGGGCGGCCACATCATGTCGGTGAGCGACTCCACCGGCTGGGCGCCGCACGTGGAATCGGGCAAGGTCCGCCTGCTGGCCACCTACGGCAGCAAGCGCACCAAGCGCTGGCCCGACATCCCCACGCTGACCGAGCTCGGCTACGACACCGTGTCCGACTCCCCCTTCGGCCTGATCGGTCCCAAGGGCATGGACCCGGCGGTGGTCAAGAAACTCGACGACGCCTTCAAGGCCGCGCTCGCGGACCCGAAGGTCATCGAGATCGTCGACCGCTTCGACCAGCCGGTGGTCTACATGAACTCGGCCGACTACACCGCGTGGGCGAAGAGCACCTACGAAGCCGAGAAGAAGACGATCGAGCGGCTCGGCCTGGTCGGCACGATCTGAGCTGAGAACAGGCGAGGAGACCGGGATGACCCGCAGCAGCACCATCGAACTGACCGCCGCCGACGGCCACCGCTTCACGGCCTACGTGGCCACGCCGGAAGGCAAGGCCCGCGGCGCGATCGTGATCGCGCCCGAGATCTTCGGCGTGAACTCTCACATCCGCTCGGTGGCCGACGGCTACGCGGCCGACGGATACCTCGCGATCGCGCCGGCGCTGTTCGACCGCGCGCAGCGCGGCTACGACACCGGCTACTCGCCCGACGAGATCCAGGCCGGCATCGCGATCATGCAGAAGGTCGACATGGCCGACGCGATGCAGGACGTCGCCGCCTGCGTGGCGCATGCCGCGCAGGCCGGCAAGGTCGCCATCGTGGGCTACTGCTGGGGCGGCACCGTGGCCTGGGTCGCGGCGGCGCGGGTCGGCGGGCTGGCCTGCTCGATCCCGTACTACGGCGGCGGCATCCCGAGCTTCGCCGACGAAAAGCCGGCCTGCCCGGTCATGTTCCACTTCGGCGAGCAGGACAAGAGCCCCACGCCCGAGCAGGCCCGCAAGGTCGCGGCAGCCAACCCCTCGGCGATCGCGCACTTCTACGACGCCGGCCACGGCTTCAACTGCGACCAGCGCGGCTCCTACGATGCCGCCGCGTCGAAGCTCGCGCGCGGCCGCACGCTGGAGTTCCTGGGCAAGCACGTGGGTTGAGCGGCGCTACTGCGCCGTCCACCCTCCGTCCACCGGCAGCGACACGCCGGTGATCCCCTCGGCGGCGTCGCTGCACAGGAAGGCGGCGACCTCGCCGATCCGCGACGGCGGCAGCAGCTTCAGGTTCGGCTGCTTCTCCTTCACCAGGTCGCGGATCGCCGCTTCGCGGTCGCCGCCGAACCGAGCGGCGCGCGCCGCGATCTGCGGGCCCAGGATCGGGGTCTCGGTCCAGCCGGGGCAGATGCAGTTCACCGTGATGCCGTCGGTCGCGGTTTCCAGCGCCACGCCCTTCGACATGCCGACCAGGCCGTGCTTGGCCGCGAGATACGCGGTCTTGTTCACCGAGGCCACCAACCCGTGCACCGAGGCGATGTTGACGATGCGGCCCCAGCGGCGCTCGCGCATCGCGGGCACCGCGGCGCGCATCGTGTGGAAGGCCGCGCTCAGGTTGATCGCGATGATCGCGTCCCAGCGCTCGGGCGGGAAACTCTCGATCGGGCAGGTGTGCTGGATCCCGGCGTTGTTGACCAGGATGTCCGGCGCGGCCAGCGCCTGCGCGACGCGCGAAACCAGCGCCGCCGCCTGCGCCGGGTCGGCCAGGTCGGCCCGCACGTAGGCCGCGCGCACGCCGTGGGCGCCGGCGAGCGCCGCCGCAGCGGCCTCGCCGCCCGCCAGCGGCTCGCTGCCGTGCGCCAACCNCCGCCAGCGGCTCGATGCCGTGCACCACCACGTCGGCCCCGGCAGCGGCCAGCGCCTGCGCGATCGCCTCGCCGATTCCCTGCGTGGCGCCGTTGACCAGCGCAGTCCGTCCCTTCAGCATCTTCCCGGCCATGATCAGGCTCCCTCCTTCGTTGCGCCCTTGCCCGTCGTCTCAGCCTTGCCCGTCGTCTCGCCCTTGCGCATCGCCTCGCCCGGACCCGTCTTCTCGCCCTGACTCGCGACGAGCGCCCGCTCGCGCTCGCGCAGTTCGGTCTTCAGCACCTTGCCGTAGTTGTTCTTGGGCAGCGCCTCGATGAAGCGCCAGCGCTTGGGCCGCTTGAAGCGCGCGATGTGCTCCAGGCAGTGCGCGTCGAGCTCGGCCTCGGTGACCGGGGCGCGCGGCACGACCCAGGCCACGACCACCTCGCCCCAGTCGGCATCCGGCGCGCCGATCACGCTGACCTCGGCCACTGCCGGATGCGTGAGCAGCGCCTCCTCGACCTCGCGCGGGTAGATGTTGGTGCCGCCGCTGATGATCAGGTCCTTGCTGCGGTCGAGCAGGGTCAGGAAGCCGTCGGCATCCAGCGCGCCCACGTCGCCGGTGTAGAGCCAGCCCTCGCGGATGGCTTTCGCCGTGGCGTCCGGGTCCTGCCAGTAGCCCTTCATCACCACCTCGCCGCGCACGCAGACCTCGCCCGGCTCGCCGGCAGGCAGCGCGCGGCCCTCTGCGTCGCGCACCGAGACCTCGACCATCGTCTGCGCGTAGCCCACCGAGGCCAGGCGCTCGCGGTGGCGCGGATGCGCGCGGTCCAGGACCACGTGTTTCGGCAGCACGGTGATCGTCATCGGGCTCTCGCCCTGGCCGTAGATCTGCGCGAAGTGCGGGCCGATCACCGCCAGCGCGCGCTCGATGTCGGCCAGGTACATCGGGCCGCCGCCGTAGCAGATCGTGGCCAGGCCCTCGATCGGGCGGGCGCCCACGCCGCCGGCAGCGCGCGCCGCCGCCCACTCGACCAGCCGGTGCACCATCGTGGGCGCCGCGAAGAACGAGGCGTTGCGCCAATGCGCGGCCAGCGCCGCGATCTCGGCGCCGTCGAAGCCGCCCGAGGCCGGCACCACGTTGAGCCCGCCGTTCAGCACGTAGGGCAGGTGATAGAGGCCGCCGCCGTGCGACAGCGGCGCCGGGTGCAGCATCGTGTCGCCGGGCGACACCGGCTGGACCTCGGCGAGATACGCCATCGTGCACCAGCGCAGGTTGCGCGCGGTGAGCTGCACGCCCTTGGGCCGGCCGGTGGTGCCGCTGGTGTAGAACAGCCAGGCGTCGTCGTCCTCGCCGCGCTCGGCGATGTCCGCGGGCGGCAGGCCGGAAACCTCGGGCAGGGCCTCGGCGCCGACCAGCTCGCAGCCTGCCGGCAGGTGCGCGCCCAGCGCCTGGCCGCGCTCGGCATCGACCAGGCAAAGCTTCGCGCCGCTGTGCCCCAGGATGTAGGCCGCCTCGCGGCCGTGCAGCTTGGCGTTGATCGGCACCGCCACCAGCCCGGCCCACCAGACGCTCCACAGCCAGACCAGGTAGTCCGGGTCGTTGCCGCGGAACAGGCCCACCCGGTCGCCGGGCGCCAGCCCGCGGCCGCGCAGCCAGTTCGCGCCGCGCGCGGCGCGATCGGCGAACTCGCGATAGTCGCAGACGACCGTGTCGCCGTGCGCGAGCGCCGGCCGCTCGCCGAAGACCGCCGCGCTGCGCGCCAGCCAGTGCGCCAGGTTCATTCGACCCGCTCCAGGATGCTCACGCAGTTGGAGACGCCCGCGCCGCCCATGTTGAAGACGCCCGCGAGCCGGGCCGGCGGCAGCTTGTCCGCGCCGAAGCGCCCGAGCAGCAGCCACGAGGCCAGCACGTGCATCGACACGCCGGTGGCGCCGATCGGGTGGCCCTTGGCCTTCAGACCGCCCGACAGGTTCACCGGCAGCCGGCCGCCCGGATGCACGACGCCCTCCTCGAGCACGCGCGCGCCTTGGCCCGGCGCGGCCAGCCCCATCGCCTCGTACTGCATCAGCTCGGCGATCGTGAAGCAGTCGTGGGTCTCCACGCAATCCAGGTCGCCCAGCGACAGGCTCGCGCGCTCCAGCGACAGCCGCCAGGCCTCGCGGCAACCGGCCAGCTCGCTCATGTCGCGCGCCGACATCGGCATCAGGTCGGTGACCTGTGCAGTGGCGCGCAGCCGCACCGCCGGCTTGCCGGCGGGCCGGGCATCGGCCGCGGCCAGCACCACCGCCGCCGCGCCGTCGGAGATCGGCGAGCAGTCGGTGCGCAGCAGCCGGCCGGCCACCCGCGGGTTGCCGGGCGACTCGGTCGCGCAGAAGGACGCGTCGAGCGCCTGGCGCAGCTGCGCGAAGGGATTGTCGGCGCCGTTCGCGTGGTTCTTCGCGGCGATCTTCGCCATCGCGGCCTCGGGCGCGCCGAAGCGCGCGGCGTAGGCCTCGGCGATCTTCGCGAAGGCGCCCGCGAAACCGGCCGGCGTGTCGGCCTCCTCGGCCACGTAGCCGGCGGCCAGCAAGGCCTGGCCCACCTCGCGGGTCGGCAGCCGCGACATGCTCTCCACCCCGATCGCCAGCACCCGGCGCGCGTCGCCGGCGCGGATCGCCTGCGCGCCCTGGTGGACCGCGGCGGTACCGGTGGCGCAGGCGTTCTCTACCCGGGTGGCCGGCTTGAAGCGCAGTCCCGGCAGCAGGCCCCCGGCCAGCCCGGCGGTGAAGCCCTGGCGCGACAGGCCGTGGTTGAAGTGACCGACGAAGATGGCGTCGATTTCCGAGGCATCGAGCCCGGCGTCGTCGAGCGCCTGCTGCGCCACCTCGCGCATCAGCGACTCCACGTCGCGGTCAGGGAACTTGCCGAAACGGGTGTGGCCGAAGCCCACCAGATCAACCGCCGACATCCTCGTCTCCTTGTCTGGCATAAGATCGGCCGGGCGCCGCGCACCGGCGCGTCTCCGGACAGGAATCGAACAGTAGCCGTCCATGGCCACCGCGCAAAGTCGTGAAACTACGCCACCGGCCGCCGCGGCGGGCGATGCGGAGCACGCCGCGCTCTGCGCCGCGCTTGCGCCGCTGGGCCTGTGCCTGTCGCGCGAGCGGACCATCGCCTGGTGCAATCCGGCCTTCGCGCGGATGTTCGGCTACGAGCCCGCCGAGCTCGAGGGCTCGAGCCTGGAGCGCCTGTACCCGAGCAGCGAGGAGTTCGCCCGGATCGGCGAGCGCGGCCTGCGCCGGATGCAGGCCACAGGCGAGTACGGCGACGAACGGCTGATGCGCCACCGCAGCGGCCGCCTGATCTGGTTCCGCGTGCACGGCCGCAGCGCCGACGCGGCCGCGCCCTTCGCGCTGGCCGCCTGGACCTTCGAGCCGCTGGCCGGCCATCCCCAGCCGGGCGAGCCGGGCGCCCCCGCCGCGCTCACGCCGCGCGAGCGCGAGGTGCTCACCGGCCTGGTCCGCGGCGAGACCAGCAAGGAGAGCGCCCGCCATCTCGGAATCAGCCCCCGCACGGTGGAGAAGTACCGCGCGCGCCTGATGGCGAAGTACCATGCGCCGAACGCCGCGGCGCTGGTGCAGAAGGTGCTCGGCGTGCCCTGAGCGCGCGGCACGCGCCTGTCGCGCCGCCCGATGAACGCCACGCAGCCAGCCCCAAGTCCATGCCCGACGCCACCCTCACCCGCAAGATCCTCGACGCCGTCGACGCCGGCTTCGACGAGCAGATCCGCTTCACCGCCGACCTGGTCGCCAGCCCCTCGCTGCGCGGCCAGGAGGCGCCCGCGCAGGACATGATGGTGCGCGCCTTCCGCGAGCGCGGCCTGGCGGTCGACCGCTGGAAGATCGAGGTCGACGACATCCGCCACCTGCCCGGCTTCTCGCCGGTCGCGATCTCCTACGACAACGCGTTCAACGTGGTCGGCACGCATCGCCCGGAAAAGGGCGGCGGCCGCTCGCTGATCCTCAACGGCCACATCGACGTGGTGCCCACCGGCCCGCTCGACATGTGGACCGATCCGCCCTTCGCGCCGAAAGTGAAGGGCGGCTGGCTCTACGGCCGCGGCGGCGGCGACATGAAGGCCGGCCTGGTCGGCAACCTGTTCGCGCTCGACGCGCTGGCCCGAGCCGGCCTGGCGCCCGCCGGCGAGGTCTACCTGCAGTCGGTGGTCGAGGAAGAGTGCACCGGCAACGGCGCGCTGGCCTGCCTGCAGCGCGGCTACCGCGGCGATGCCGCGCTGATCCCCGAGCCCTTCGGCGAGACGCTGATGAGCGCGCAGGTGGGCGTGATCTGGTTCCAGGTCAAGGTGCGCGGCCGGCCGGTGCACGTGATGACGGCCGGCTCGGGCGCCAACGCGATCGAGGCCTGCTTCCCGCTGGTGTCGGCGCTGCACGCGCTCGAGCACGAGTGGAACGAACGCGGCCACCCGGCCTTCGCCGGCCATGCGCACCCGATCAACTTCGTGCTCGCGAAGATCGAGGGCGGCGACTGGACCTCCAGCGTGCCGGCCTGGTGCACCTTCGACATGCGCATCGGCCTCTTCCCGGGCCAGGACCTGATGCAGGCCCGCGCCGAGGTCGAGGCCACGATCGCCAAGGCCGCGGCGAAGGACCCCTTCCTGGCCAAGCACCCGCCCGAGGTGGTCTACCACGGCTTCATGGCCGAAGGCTGGGTGCTGCCCGCGGACACCGAGGCCCAGCGCACGCTGGCCGCCGCGCATCAGGCGGTCACCGGCCAGCCGCTGCAGCCCTTCGCGAGCACCGGCACCACCGACGCCCGCTTCTTCGGCCTGTATGCCGATACCCCCGCGCTGGTCTACGGGCCCCGCGCCGAGTTCATCCACGGCTTCGACGAGCGCGTGGAGCTGGAGTCGGTGCGCCGCGTCACGCAGGCCACCGCGCTGTTCATCGCCGACTGGTGCGGCGTCGAGGAGAAGCAATGACCACCCTGCCCCCGCTCATCGAGGAGAACCACGCCGAGTTCACCGCCTGGCGCCGCGACATCCACGCGCACCCGGAGCTCGGCTTCGCCGAGAGCCGCACCGCCGAGCTGGTCGCCACGCGCCTCGAGTCCTTCGGCATCGAGGTGCACCGTGGCGTCGGCCGTACCGGCGTGGTCGGCGTGCTGCGCAACGGCGCGTCGCCCCGCACCATCGGCCTGCGCGCCGACATGGACGCGCTGCCGATCCAGGAGGCCAACACCTTCGATCATCGCTCGCGCCACGACGGGCGCATGCACGCCTGCGGCCACGACGGCCACACCGCGATGCTGCTGGGCGCGGCCAAGGTGCTCGCATCCACCCGCAACTTCGACGGCACGGTGCACTTCATCTTCCAGCCGGCCGAGGAGGGCCTGGGCGGCGCGAAGGCGATGGTCGACGACGGCCTGTTCGAGCGCTTTCCCTGCGAATCGATCTTCGGCATGCACAACCGGCCCAAGCTGGCGGTGGGCCGCTTCGCGGTGCGCGCCGGCCCGATGATGGCCGGCGGCGCCTTCTTCGACATCGACATCACCGGCGTGGGCGCGCACGGGGCGCGGCCCGAGTCGGGCGTCGACCCGATCGTGGTCGGCACGCAGATCGCGTCGGCCCTGCAGACGATCGTGTCGCGCAACGTGGCGCCGGTGGACACCGCGGTGCTGTCGATCACCCAGTTCCACGCCGGCGACGCCTACAACGTGATCCCGCAGACCGCCAGGCTGTCGGGCACGGTGCGGGCCTTCTCCAACGCCACGATGACGATGATCGGCGAGCACATGAAGCGAACCGCCGAGGGCGTCGCGCAGGCGATGGGCGCCACCGCGAAGGTCGACTTCCGGGTCAACTTCGCGCCCACGATCAACGACCCGGCGCAGGCGGAGTTCGCCGCGGCCGTCTGCGCCGAGCTGGTGGGCGCCCACAACGTGGAGCGCAACCCGCCGCTGATCATGGCCAGCGAGGACTTCTCCTTCATGCTCGAGCGGGTGCCCGGCTGCTACCTCAACATCGGCAACGGCGAGATCGAAGGCTCCTGCGAGGTCCACAACCCGGCCTACGACTTCAACGACGAGGCGATCCCGCTCGGCGTGGGCTTCTTCGTGCGGGCGGTCGAGCACAAGCTGGCGCGGGGCTGAAGGCTCTTTCGGAACCGCTTGCCCCGCTGCCGCGCTGGGACATTCGGATCGGGCGAGGCGGCGTTTCCGAGACTGGCGATAGCTCAGGAGACCGGAATGCCATCCATTCGCACCCGCAGGGATTTCCTTGCGCTGTCGGGCGCATCGCTGCTGCTCGGCGGCGCGGCAGCGCCCAGCGCCGGCCTGGCCGGCACGCTGCTCGCCCAGGCCCCTGCCGGGGGCGCCCAGGACTACCAGCCCCAGCGCGGCCAGTCCGGGAAAGACGTGATCTGGATCCCCACGCCCGACAAGCTGGTCACCCGCATGTTGTCGATGGCGCAGGTCACGGCCTCGGACTTCGTGATCGACCTCGGCGCGGGCGACGGCAAGATCGTGATCGCCGCGGCCCGCGAATTCGGCGCGAGAGGGCTGGGCATCGAATACGAGCCGCAGATGGTCGAGCATGCGCGCCGCAACGCGCAGGCAGCCGGCGTGGCCGAGCGCGCGCGCTTCGAGAAGGCCGACATCTTCGAATCCGACTTCTCGCCGGCCTCGGTCATCACGATGTACCTGCTGCCGCACCTGAACATGCGGCTGCGCCATCGCCTGATGGCGCTCGAGCCCGGCACCCGGGTCGTGTCGCACGAGTTCAGGCTCGGCAACTGGACGGCCGACGAAACCTCCCGCGTGGGCAGCGCATCGGTCCACCTGTGGCTGGTGCCGGCCAATTTCGGCGGCGACTGGCAGCTGCGCTTTCCGCAGCGCAAGGGGCCGGCGGTCGCCACGCTGGCGGTCGAGCAGACCTTCCAGAACTTCCGCGGCCGCATCGTGTTCGAGGACTTCGAGACCAGCTTCCGCGAGCCGAAGGTCGCCGGCGACACGGTGCGCTTCGCCTTCACCGACGAGGAAGGCCGGCTGCGCCGCTTCGACGGCCGGATCGACGGCGACAACGTCACCGGCACCGTCTACGACGGCGCGAGCGGGGCGCCCTTCACCGCCACCCGGATCGGCAAGGCGCCTGCGATCATCGGCTCGGCGCCGGCGCAGGAAAACGAGATCTACGACAACTGATGGCGCCCCACGGCCCCGATCCGCAGCAGACGCTGTCGCTGCGCCACGCGATCGCGATCATCGTCGGCATCGTCATCGGCGCCGGGATCTTCAAGGCGCCGTCGCTGGTCGCGCAGTTCACCGGCTCGCCCGGCTGGATGTTCGCCGCCTGGGCGGGCGGGGCGCTGGTCTCGCTGATCGGCGCGCTCTGTTATGCCGAGCTCGCCGCCGCCTGGCCCCACGCCGGCGGCGACTACCACTTCCTGCATCGGGCCTACGGCCGGCACGTGGCCTTCCTGTTCGCCTGGGCCCGCTTCTCGGTGATCACCACCGGCTCGATCGCCCTGCTGGCCTTCGTGTTCGGCGACTACATGAGCCAGATCCTCAGGCTGGGCCCGTTCAGCGAGGCACTCTGGGCGGCGCTGGCGGTGATCACGCTCACCTGGGTGAACCTGCGCGGCATCCAGACGGGCGCGCGCACCCAGGCCTGGCTCACGCTGGCCGAGGTGTTCGGACTGGTGCTGGTCGTGGCCGCGGGGCTGTGGCTGTTCGTGGGCGGCGACGGCGCTGCCGCGAGCGCGGCGGCGGCAAGCGGCGCGGAGGCCGCGGCGGCAGCCGGTGCCACGGGTGGCGCCCCGGCAGACGCCCCGGGCTCGTCAGGCGGCGCGCCCAGCCTCGCCGCCTTCGGCCTGGCCATGGTGTTCGTGCTGCTGACCTACGGCGGCTGGAACGAGGCGGCCTACCTGAGCGCCGAGCTGAAGGACTCCAGGCGCAACATGCTGCGCGCGCTGGTGGGCAGCATCGCGATCATCGCCGCGCTCTACCTGCTGGTGAACTGGGCCTACCTGCACGGGCTGGGCATCCGCGGCATGGCCGAGAGCAAGGCGGTGGCGGCCGACCTGCTCGCGGTGGCCTTCGGCCGCGCCGGCGAGACGCTGATTTCGGTCATGGTCGCGGTGGCCGCGCTGACCTCGATCAACGCCACGATGATCGTCGGCGCGCGCACCAACTTCGCGGTGGGCCGCGACTGGCCGGCGCTGGCCGCGCTGGGGCACTGGCATCCGGGCCGCGGCGTGCCGGTCAACGCGCTGCTGGCGCAGTCGGTGTTCGCGCTGGCGCTGGTGCTGCTGGGCAGCGGCACGCGCGGCGGCTTCCAGACCATGGTCGACTACACCGCGCCGGTGTTCTGGACCTTCTTCCTGCTGTGCACCGTCGCGCTGATCGTGCTGCGGGTGCGCGAGCCGCACACCGAGCGGCCGTTCAGGGTACCGCTCTACCCGGTGCTGCCGCTGGCCTTCGCGGCGGTCTGCGCCTACATGCTGTGGTCGTCGCTGGCCTACGTGCAGGTCGGCGCGCTGGTCGGCGTGGGCGTGCTGGTGCTGGGCGCGCTGCTGCTCTGGGCCATCGACGCGCTCGGGCGCCGCGGCGCGCGCGCCTCGCACAACGCCTGAGGAAACCGGCCTGCGCGCGCGGCCGACCGCGGCCGCGCAGGCTCTCAGCCCGGCAAACGCTCCTCGCGATACAGGCCCAGCTTCTCCTGCGCCACCCGGTCGGAGAACGAGAACAGCACCGTGTCCGACGCTGCCTGCAAGCGGTAGCTCATCCACCCCGGCACCACGAACACGTCGCGCGGCCCGAAGGTCAGCTGCTGCCCGCCCACCTCGACCGCACCCTCGCCCTCGACGCACACGAAGATCATGCCGTCGGTCGAACGGAAGGGCTGCCCCTGGAAGCCCTTCGGCAGCAGGCGGATCATCGGCGCCATGGTCGGCATGGCCCAGCCGCCGTCCACCGGATTCACGTAGCGCATCAGGTGGCCCAGGTGAGGATCGGGGTCGCCGGCGCGGGTCAGCGCGTGCAGCGCCTCACGAGTGCGCGCGTACGGATAGTTGAAGATCGGCGAATTCAGCGACGGCGCTCGGTAGCCGACGGGCAGCAGCCCGGACCCGTAGCGCGCCAGCGCGTCGCCGGTGGGCCGCACGATGTCGGCGGCCTCGGCGTGGTGGTCTTCGCGGAAGGTGGCGTTGTAGTGGGCCACCATCGGGATGTCCAGACCGTCGAGCCAGACCATCGGCCCGTTGCCTTCGTTGCCGTGGTGGTGCCAGGTCCAGCCCGGCGTGATCACGAAGTCGCCGGGCTCCATCAGGGTCTTCTCGCCGTCCACCGCGGTGTAGGCGCCGCTGCCCTCGATCACGAAGCGCAGCGCCGACTGCGTGTGCCGGTGCGCCGGCGCGATCTCGCCGGGCATGATCAGCTGCAGGCCCGCGTACAGCGTGCCGGTGACCTGCGAGCTGCCGCGCAGCGCCGGGTTCTCCAGGATCAGCACGCGGCGCTCGGCCTCGCGGGCCGAGATGTGCTCGGCCGACTCCATGATGTAGGGCCGCACTTCGTCGTAGTGCCACAGGCAGGGCACGCCGACCGGCGTGGGGTCCTTGGGCACCAGGGACTTCAGCCGGGTCCACAGGGGCGCCATGCTGCGCGCGTCGAGCCTCTGGTAGAAGGCCTCGCGGCTCTCGGCGACAGCAGCGTTCGCTGCGGCGGTCGTGACCGGGAGGGTGCTCATCGTGTCCTCCGGTGTCGGCTCAATCGGCCAGGCAGGTCTCGACCCGCCAGCCGTACAGCCACTCGAGCGCGTCGTAGAAGCGCTCGGGCGTGCGGCCCTTCCACAGGTCGTTGCGCACCAGGCGCTCCACGCCCTTCGCGTGGTAGATCCGGCCCATCTCGCGGGTGGACAGCACCACCCGCGCGGTGCGGGTGACCCGCGAGCGCTCGTAGCGCCCGAAGGCCGTCACGAAGTCGCCCTTCTGCGCGCGCAAGGCCTCGCCCAGCGTGACCGCGTCTTCCAGCGCCATGCAGGCGCCCTGCGCCAGGTACTGCAGCAGCGGGTGGGCGGCGTCGCCGAGCAGCGTGGCGCGGCCGTGCGACCAGCGCTCGATCGGCTCGCGATCGGCGGTGGCCCAGCGCTTCCAGCTCTTCGGCAGCTTCAGCAGCCGGCGCGGCCGGTCGCAGATGCCGTCGAAATAGGAGTTCACCTCCTCGGGGCTGCCGTCGGTCACGCCCCAGGTCTCCTGCTGCCGGCTGTGGAAGGTGACGACCAGGTTGTACTGCTCGCCGCCGCGCAAGGGGTAGTGGACCAGGTGGCAGTTCGGGCCCACCCAGATCGCCGGCGCGTTCCAGCGCAGGTCCTCGGGGAAGTCCGCGGCGTCGACCACCGCGCGGTAGACCACGTGGCCCGACACGCGAACGGCGTCGCCCACCAGGTGCTGGCGCACCACCGAGCGCACGCCGTCGCAGCCGATCAGCGCGGCGCCCTGGAACGCGTTGCCGTGCTGGTCGCGCACCGTGACGCCGTCGGCCCGGTTGTCGATGGCCACGATCCGGGTCGAGGTGCGGAAGTCGATCAGGTCGGATTCCTGCACGCCCGCGAGCAATGACTGGTGCACGTCGGCGCGATGGATCACCGCATAGGGATTGCCGAAGCGCTTGCGGAAGGCCTCGCCGACCGGCACCGAGGCGACCTCGGAACCGTCGACCGCGTCCATCATCACCATGCGGTCGGTGAAGACCGCGCGGGCGCGGGCGCGCTCGCCCACGCCGAGCGCGTCGAAGGCGGCGAAGGCATTCGGTCCGAGCTGGATGCCGGCGCCGATCTCGCCGATGTGCTCGGCCTGCTCGAGCACGGTGGCGCGCAGGCCCTGGCGCGACAAGGCCAGGGCGGCAGCGAGCCCGCCGATGCCGCCGCCGACGATCAGGATGCGATCAGACATCGCCTTCCGCCTTCCGATCGAAGGACAGCTCGACCATCACCCCGGCCGGATCTCGAACGAACAGCTGGATCACCGGGTTGCCCTCCCTGCGCTGCTCGCGGTACTGCAGGCCGGCGGCGTCTAGCCGCCCCTTCAGCGCGGCGAGGCGGGTCATGCGGAAGCAGACGTGGTTGAAGCGCCCGGTGGGCTGGGCCAGCGCGAGCTCGTCTTCGGAGTACGAGGCGAGGTGCAGCACGGCCAGCCGCCCGCCGTCGGCGTAGAGCCAGTGGCCGGGGAAGTTGAAGTGCGGCCGCTCGCCTTCGACGAGCCCGACGATGCCGGTGTAGAAGCGCAGCATCTCGGGCAGCCGCGCCGAAGGCACAGACAGGTTCACATGGTCTATCGCGGTCACGGTCATCTGCGTCTCCCCAGGACATGGGCGTCGAGCCGGCCGCTGGTAATCTCCCCGGCCATGAACGCACAGGCCAGAACACCGAAGCCCGCCGCACCCGTGCTCACCCTCAACGAGGAAGCGTACCGCAGACTCGAGGAGATGATCGTGACGCTCGAGCTCGAGCCGGGCTGCGTCGTGTCGGAAGCGATGCTCAGCGAGCGGATCGGCATCGGAACCACCCCGATCCGCGAGGCGTTGCAGCGCCTCGCTCGCGAGTACCTGGTGCAGATCCTGCCGCGTCGCGGCGTCGTCGTCACCGCGATCGATGTCCGCCTGCAGCTCCAGGTGCTGGAGGCACGACGCGAGCTCGACCGCCTGATCGCCCGCTCGGCCGCCCGCCGCGCCAGCGCGGCCGAGCGGGCCCGGATCGGGGAAATCGGGGCGCGGATGCTGAAGGCGGGAAGGAAAGGGGACCTCCACGGTTTCCTGCGACTCGACGACGCGTTGAACCAGCAGGCCGCACACGCGGCCCGCAACGAGGTCGCAGCCAATGCCGTGGCCGCGCTGCACGCGGTCTCGCGGCGCTTCTGGTTCCACCACCAGTCCGACAGCCCGCTCTCGGCCGAGACGGTCGCGCTTCACGCGGCGGTGGCCGAGGCGATCGGCAGCGGGGACGAGGCGCGCGCCGCAGCGTCATCGGACGCGCTGATCGACCACCTGTTCGAATTCGCGCGAGCCACGCTTCCTGACACCTGAGCCGGCGCGCCAGGCCCGGCGCCCGTTCCGCGCGGACGGCCCTCGCGGCTGCCCCTTGCCGCTGGCATCCCCTTGTCACTGGCATGCCAATGACATACCATTAGACCTCGACAACCAGCCAGAGGCGCCCGATGCAGCTCACCGCGGAACAACTCGACCGGTACCAGCGCGACGGCTTCGTCGTGCTGCCCGGCCTCTTCTCGCCCGAGGAAGTGGCGGCGATGAAGGCCGAGCTCGCCCGCATCCAGGGTATCGACACGGATCATCTGGTCCGCGAGCGCAATGGCGGCGTCGCCAAGACAATCTACCGGGTGCACGAGTCCGGCGGGCCCACCGCATCGCCGGTCTTCCACGCCGCGGCGCGCAGCCCGCGCCTGCTGCCGCCGGCCAGGCAGCTGCTCGGCGACGAGGCACTGTACGTCTATCACACCAAGTGCAACCTGAAGACCGCGATCGACGGCTCGGTCTGGCAGTGGCTCCAGGACTACGGCACCTGGAAGAACGACGGGGTGCCCGAGGCCGATCCGATGAGCACCGCCCTGCTGATGCTCGACGAACCCACCGAGGCCAACGGTTGCCTCTACTTCATCCCGGGCAGCCACAAGGTCGGGCTGGTCGAGCCCGATCTCGACGACCGCACGACCTCCTACAAGCTCTGGGTGGTGCCCAAGCCACGACTGATCGAGATCATGGAGAGGAGCCCGGATCCGGTGCCCATCGTCGGCAAGCCGGGCACCGTCGTCTTCTTCCATCCGCTGATCCTTCACGCCTCGGGGCACAACCTGTCGCGCTTCGACCGCTGGCAGGTGTACTTCGTCTACAACCGCGTGAGCAACCGCCCGCACGACGTGCCGAATCCGCGGCCCGACTACGTGCGCTCGACGAACTGGAAGCCGCTGCAAGTCGGCACCGACGATGTTCTCGCGCCCCTGAAGGAGGCCACCGATGCCTGATTCCCTCGGCAGCCTGCGCCTGCAGCACCGGCCGGCGCTCGCCCCGTCGCTCGTCGACGAGTACCGCGAGCGCGGCTTCGTCACGGTCCCGGCGATCCTCGACACCGCGCTGATGGCGGCGCTGAAGCAGGCGACCGACCAGCTGTGGGAGGCCGGCCGAAGCCTGACCGAGAAGACCCGCCACTACGACCTGTCGGCCGGCCACTGCGCGGACAGTCCGCGGATCCGCCGCGTGTCGAGCCCGACCGAGCTGGACCCGATCTTCGAGCAGGCCGCCTTCGATTCGGTGCTCGGCGACATCGCCGCGGACCTGATCGGCGGACCGGTCAAGTTCTATCACTCGAAGATCAACTTCAAGCTGCCCGGCGGCGGCGAGGAGATCGGCTGGCACCAGGACTGGCCGGTGTTCCCGCACACCAACGCGAACCTGGTCGCGCTCAGCGTGCCGCTCACGCCCTCGCGCAAGGCCAACGGCTGCCTGCGCACGATTCCGGGCAGCCACCGCGGCGGGGCCCGCAGCCATTGGGCCGACGGGCGCTACGTGCTCAACTGCAACCAGAGCATGAGCGACAGGGAGCTGGCCACCGCCGAGGACAGCGAGGTGGACCCGGGCGACGTCGTCGCGCATCACGGGCTGGTGGTCCACGGGTCGGCGCCGAACCCCTCGCTCGACATTCGCACCACCTGGATCATCCAGTACGCCGCGGCCGATGCCTTCGCCTACACCGCGCCGGTCATCGACAGTCGGCACCGCAACCGGATGGTGCGTGGCGAGCCGGCCAGCCACGCGCGGGTGGAGGCCGGCTTCATCGAGCTGCCGCCGGACTTCAGCGCGGGGTACTCGTCGATCTATTCGCTGCAGACCGAAACGAAGGCCTGAGCCCGGCTCAGCGCCCCTGCGCGCCGAGCTGCCGCTCGCGGTAGGCCTCGATCCGGGCCTTCAGGCCCGGACGCGCGGCCGACCGCACCAGCGCCGCGAGGTCGGCGTCCGATTCGCCGTCGGCGATCGCGGCGCGCAGCCCCGCCCAGGTGCGGCGGTCCACGGTCAACGGCGCCAGCGCATCCGAGCCCGCCTGCCCGGGACCGACCGTCAGCACCGCGCTGGCCAGTCCCGCCGCGGCGGCCTCGTCGGCGCCGATCGTGCTCGCCTCGCTGACCCAGCGCAGCGCGGTGGCGTCGCCCACCCGCCGCGCGAGCCGCCGGGTGCCGAGCACGATCCCGAATCCCGCGCCGGGAAAACGCAGGCTCGCGCCCGGTGCGAGCAGGCGAAGGTCGCAGGCGGCGAACAGGTCGGCGCCGGCGCCCATGATCCGGCCCTGGCCAATCGCCACGGTGCGCACCGGCGCTCGCCACACCATGTCGAGCAGCATCTCGATCCGCACGAAACGCCAGAGCAGCGTCGCGTCGGTCTCGGCATCGAGCTCCGACAAGTCGAAGCCGGTGCAGAAGTGGCGGCCGCTCGCACGAAACACGACCGTGTTCACCGACGGATCGGCCACGGCGCGGCCGAAGGCGCCGATCAGCGTCTCGACGAAATCCGCCGACAGCGCGTTGCCCCGCTCGGCGCGGTCCAGCGTGATCGTGACGACGCCGTCGGCCGCGGCGGACACGGCAACGGGCGCGCTCATCTCGCGCCGGCGCCGGCGCGCACCGCCGCCGAGCGGTCCCACAGGTTGGGCACCCGGTCCGAAGAGTAGCCCGACACGAAGTCCTTGGGCGCGCCGGTCTCCGGATCGAAAACGTGACGGCGCACCGCGCCGATGTTCGCGCCGTAGACGTGGATGCTGATCGAGGGCCGGTCGGCCAGCGCGTTGGCCACCACGTGGATGTCCCCGACCGCGGGCGACACCGCGTCGACCTCGCCGGGCCGCAGCGTGGCCTGCTCGCCGTCGGGCACCAGGCGGCCGTCGGCCTCGCGCTTCCAGCGCTGGCACAACTCGGCGCCGCGCAGCATGCCCACCAGCCCCCACACGGTGTGGTCGTGCACCGGCGTGCGCTGCCCAGGCCCCCAGACGAAGCTCACCACCGAAAAGCGCTCGAGCGGATCGGCGTGGAGCAGGTACTGGCGGTAGAACTGCGGGTCGGGCTGCGTGCAGAACTCGGGCAGCCAGTCGTCGCGGGCGATCAGCTTGGCCAGCAGTTCGCGGCCTTCGGCGAGCAGCGTGGGCTCGTGATCGGTGCGCTCGACCAGCCGGGTCATCGCGACGACGAACTCGCGCAGCGGCGCGACGGCATCGACGTTCGCGGCGGCTCCCTGGTCGGGTTTCGTGCTCATTTCCGCATCTCCTGCCTTGTCCCTTGTCGCCCTATCTGGCCGCCTCGCCGGCGATCGCGGCGCGCAGCTCGCCCGCGTGCTCGCCGAGCGCCGGCGCGCGGGTGTTCACCGCGATCGGCGCGCCGTCGATGCGCACCGGGCACACGAAGGTCTTCGTGTCGGTGCCGCCCGGCATCGTCATCGGTTGCACGAGTTCGAGATGGGCGGCCTGCGGATCGGCCAGCGCCTCGGCGTAGCCGTTGATCGGCGCGTGCGGCACCCCGGCCTTCTCGAAGCGCGCCAGCCACTGCGCCGCGTCGTCGAGCGCGAAGCGCGCCTCGAGCAGGTCCTTCAGCGCCACCTGGTTGGCCGCGCGCAAGGTGGTCGTGGCAAATCGCTCGTCGGCGAGCAGCTCGGGCATCGCCACGACCTCGCAGACAGAGCGCCACAGGCGATCGTTGCCCGCCGCGATCGCGAACCAGCCGTCGCGCGCGCGATAGGCCTGGTAAGGGGCGTTGCGCGGATGCGCCGAGCCCAGCTTGCGCGGATTGCGCCCGGTGCCGAAGTACTCGCTGGTCTGCAGCGCCGCGATCGCCAGCGTGGTGGCGAACATCGGCACGTCGACCTGGCCGCCCGGCCCGCCAGCGCGCACCCGGGCGATCATCGACGCGATCGAGAAGGCGCCGTACAGGCCGGCGGTGAAGTCGGCCACCGGCACCCCGCACTTGACCGGCGCGCCGTCGGGCTCGCCGGTCACGCTCATCACGCCGGCTGCGGCCTGGATGGTCAGGTCGAAACCGCCCTCGCCCGAGCGCGGCCCGCTCTGGCCATAGGCCGAGATCGAGCAGTACACCAGCGAGGGCTTGCGCGGGCCGAACCAATCCCAGCCCAGGCCCAGGCGCTGCATGACGCCGGGGCGGTTGTTCTCGACCAGCGCGTCGGCCTCGAGCACCAGCGCGCGGGCGAGCTCGAGATCCTGCGGGTTCTTCAGGTCCAGCGCGATCGAGCGCTTGCCGCGGTTCAGCGAGGCGAAGTTCTCCGAGAAGCCGTTGCGGATGGGCGGCCACTGCCGCAGGCCGTCGCCTTCCGGCGGCTCGATCTTGACGACCTCCGCGCCGAAATCGGCCAGCAGCATCCCGCAGAAGGGACCGGCCGCGATCTGGCAGAACTCGACCACCTTGACGCCGGCGAGCGGCAAGCCGGGGGTCGGCAGGAAGGGGCTGTCGGTCATCGAAGGGGTCTCCGGCAAGGCGTCTGTTTGAAGTCTAATCGTCAGCGCAGCAGCAGCACGCCGCCCAGCACCACCATCGCGATGAACAGGGTCTCGCCCACGATCATCACGACCGGCTGCCAGCCCAGCTCGGCCAGCTGCCGGAACGAGGTCTTCACGCCCAGCGCGGCGATCGCCACCACCAGGCACCAGCGCGACAGCTCCCCGAGCCAGGCGGCCATCGGCCCGGGCACCACGCCGAAGCTGTTCAGCGCGACCAGCGCAACGAAGGCCACCAGGAAGCCCGGGAGCAGCGGCGGCCTCGCCCCGCCATCGCCGCCGCCGGCCTTGCGGAACAGCTGCGCGAAGACCAGGACCACCGGCACCAGCAGCGCCACCCTCAGCAGCTTCACCAGCGTCGCGCCGTCACCGACCTCGGGCGAGATCATGAAGCCGGCGCCGACCACCTGCGCCACGTCGTGGATCGAGCCGCCCAGGAAGATCGCCGCGCCCCGGGCATCCAGGCCCAGCGACTCGGCGACCAGCGGATAGAGGACCATCGCCACCGTGGAAAGCGTGGTCACCCCGACCACGGTGAGGAGCGTGAAGCGCTGGTGATCCTTGCCCTGGGGAAGCACCGCCGAGATCGCCAGCGCCGCCGACGCGCCGCAGATCGCGACCGCGCCCCCGGTGAGCAGGCCGTCGGCGGCCGGCCGGCGCAACAGCCGCGACAGGAGCCAGCCGCACAGGATCGTGCCGACCACGGCCGCCACCACGATCGCCGCCGGCGCAGCGCCCAGCGCCGCGATCTGCTCCAGCCCGATCCGCGCGCCCAGCAGCGCGACCCCGAAGCGCAGGATCTTCTTCGACGCGAAGTCAATGCCCACTTTCACCCGGGGGCCGTCGGCAGCGAAGTTGAAGGCCATGCCGAACAACAGGGCGAAGAGCAGCTGGGGGCCTTCGTAGCGCTCGGCGAGGAAGCTCGCGGCCAGCGCGATCGTGACGGCGGTCAGCACGCCCGGAGCGAGGGCGGCCGGCGAAGACTGGCGGAATCTGTGGATCACTCGGTGTCGCGGACTGGGTCCAGGGTCTGTTCACCTCGAGCCGCCCGCGGACTTCCCCCGGGCCTGTCGATCGGCGAGACTAACCTGTCGACGCCCCCGAGCGGACATCCAACCCCCGACAAAGGAGCGAACCACGATGCATGCGTTCCGAAACCCGGCCAGCGGGCTGGCAGCGGCGCTGCTGGTCGCGACAGGCGCCTTCTGGGCGGCACCCGCCGCCGCGGCCGGCCCCGCGGCCTCGGCCGACGACATCGAAGCCAAGTACCAGCGCGACCGCACCCTGTGCCTCACCGGCCTCACCCATCAGGCCCGCAGCGACTGCCTGCGCGAGGCGGGCGCCGCCCGCGACGAGGCGCGGCGCGCCAGGCTGGGCAATGGCCAGCCTCCGTCGGAATACCTGGAGAATGCCTTGAAGCGCTGCCAGCGGCTGCCGGAAGCGGACCGGGCCGATTGCGAGGCCCGGGTGCGCGGCGAGGGAACGCAGCGCGGCAGCGTCGAGTCCGGCGGGATCTACCGCGAGACCCGGACCCTGCTGCCGCCCGGGAGCAAGGCCGACTGAGGTTTCGGCCCGAGCGGCCGGGGCTTCAGACCTTGCAGTCGTTGGCCAGCTGCTTGCCGTGCTTGGTGTCGAGCAGCATGGCCTTGCCCACGATAACCAGCCAGACCAGGCCCGAGGCGGCGTCTTCGTAGCGAAGCGCGCCGCTGCGGGCATTGACCGCGCGCAGCGTGTAGTCCTTCTTGTCCCAGTTCAGCACGGCCGACTGCATGTCGGGCGAGACCTGGCGGATGTGGACGCTGCGGTTCAGGTCGCACCGGTACACGCCGGGCGGGACCTTGAAGCCGTGGGGATTGAAGCTGGCGATCTGCACCGGCTCCTCGTCCGCGGCCGAAACCGGCGACTGGACGGCAGCGAGAACGAGGCCTGCGGCGATGGCCGCGAACTTGATGAGACGCATGTCCGACTCCTCCGGGCCCCCGACAACCGGGTTCCCTGACAGGCGCGAGTTTACTGCCGGACGGCCCCGATGGAACAGCTCGGCAGCCGCCGGATGACGCCGTCCGGCGGTGCGCTGCCTGCCATCCGTCAGTTTTCCGCCACGCCGGGGGCCTCGCGAAGGCCCCGCGCGATCTCGCGGGCGCGCTCGTTCTCGGCCCGCAGCCGGGCGATTTCCTCGGGCGGCGTGCGCGCCACGTTGCAGTAGTCGAGCTTCCAGGCGTCGTCCTCGGTCCAGCGCAGCGGCGAATGCAGCGTGGTGCGCGCCGCCGGGGCCGACTCGAGCAGGCGCAGCGCCAGCTCGAGCGTGGCGGCCTGCGAGGCCCGGTCCCCCGGCCGGCCGGCGGCGTTGCCCAGCGGGAAGTCGCTGAACAGGAAGCGCGGCACGCCGCAGTGCTCCACGATGTCCTTCGCCACCCCCATCACCACGGTGGCGATCCCGCCGGCTTCCAGGTGACGGGCCACCAGCGAGACGGTCTGGTGGCAGACCGGGCAGTTCGGCACCAGGATCGCCGCATCGACGCGGTCCTCGCGGCAGCGCGCCAGGATCTCCGGCGCGTCGACCTCGACGGTGTGCCGCTGGCTGCGGTTGGTGGGCGCGCCGTGGAAGCGCGGGGCCAGCTCGCCGACGCGGCCCGCGCGCACCGCATCGCGCAGCGCCTTCAGCGGGAACCAGCAGCCGATGTCCGCCATGTCGGCGTTCCTGCGGTCGATGCCTACGTGCGCGATCCGCAGGTCCGGGTCGCCGGCGCTGTCGCCCGAATAGACCTGATAGAACTTGGCGGCCGCGTTGTAGGGCGCGCCCGGGCCCTGGGGCCCCTTGCCGGGCTGAAACGGCGCCGCCGTGGTCACGATGGCCACGCGGCTGGCCCCCAGCGGCTTTCGCAGCGGCTGGAAGGGCGCGTCGTCGTGCTGCGCCCAGGCGTAGGGGTTGTCGTAGCCGAGCGCGAGATACCACTCGCGCGTGCGCTGCATGTAGCGGACGGGACCCTGCACTCAGTGGTCCTCGAAGCGGGTGCGCTCGTCGTCGGCCAGCTGCCCGGTCTCGGGATCGACCCAGTCGGGGATGCCCAGAACGTCCCCGGCCTCGTGCACCCCTTCGGCGGCATCCAG
>MEEC01000022.1 GCA_001724315.1 Lautropia sp. SCN 70-15
TGGCCGAAAAAGGGCGAAGATGCCTGCAAGTCCTTCGCCCATTCGAGGAGTTCGCCATGAAGCCGGTCTCCACCATCCTTCGCAACAAGCCGGACAACCGCGTCCACACGATCGGACTCGACGAATCGGTGCTCGACGCCATCACCAAGATGGCGCGCGAGAGCATCGGCGCCCTGCTCGTGTGCGAGCCGGGCGGCGGAATCGTGGGCATCGTCACCGAGCGCGACTACGCCCGCAAGGTGATCCTGAAGGGGCGCGCGTCCCGCGACACCGCGGTGCGCGAGATCATGACGGCGGACGTGATGTACGTCAGCCCCGAGCACACGAACGAGCAGTGCATGGCGCTGATGACCGACCGTCGCCTGCGTCACCTGCCGGTGATGAGCGGCGGCAAGCTCGTCGGGCTGGTGTCGATCGGCGACCTGGTCAAGGACATCATCTCCGAGCAGCAGTTCGTCATCGACCAGCTTCAGCACTACATCATGGGCGATCGCGCCTGAGCGGCAGCTTGGCCGGCGCGCCCTGAGGCAGGACACGCGCCCGGGGCGTTCAGCCCCGCTCGGCGCAGGCGCGGATCGCGTCCGGCGAGCCCAGGTCCAGGCAGTGCCTGAGGTCGCGGTCCCGGGGCAGGCGCAGCGGCCGTGCCTGCGCGGACCCCGTGCTCCCCGAATCCCGCGATGCCCCCTGCCCCGTGGCGGCGGCGTCGGTGCCGCGCAGCTGCTGCGCCGCGCGCGGGGCCGGCCCCGGCGGCGGATCCACCTTCCAGGTCTGGAACAGGATCCATCCAACGATCGCGATGCCCGCCATGTCCCAGGCCCACGACCACTTGCGCCGCTTGTCGCGGCCGGCTTTCGCGACGGGCCGCGAGGTCGCGGCGCGCCGGCGCAGCGACCGCCTGCCGGGCAGCAACGCGATCGCCAGGACGATCAGCACCGCGGCAAGGTCGGCGAGCAGGTAGCGCGGGTCGCCCGCGACCAGGCCGAAGGCCGCGACCGCCAGCGCGGTGAGCATGACCAGCCAGCCCTTGCGGGTCGCCAGGCCGACGATCAGCACCGGCGCCGCGTACAGCAGCGCGGTCGCAACGACCGTCGAGTCGAACATGGTCGTTCCTCCTGGTTCAAGCAAGGAACGATGGCCCCGGCCCTGCCGGCCGGGCAAGCCGGCCCCGACGCGCGGTCGGTGGTGCCTGACTTCCGCCGGGTCAGGCTCCGGCGCCGCGGGTGGCCCGCTCCCGGGTCTGTTCGGCGCGGATCACGCGAACCAGCCCGTCGACTTCCTCGGCCAGGACTTCCCACAAGTTGTCGGCCGACACGATGCCCGCCAGCGCGCCGTCGGCGTCGACGACCGGCAGGCGGCGCACGCCGCGCTCGCGCATGGTGGCGAGCACCGCGAGCAGGTCGTCGCCCTCGCGGGCGATGGCGGGGTCCCCGCTCATGATGTCGCCCGCGGTCAGCGCGTCGGCGGCAACGCCGAAGGCCACGATCTCGATCGCGATGTCGCGGTCGGTGAGCATGCCGACCGGGACCTTCAGGCCGCCTTTCGCGTCGACGACCACCAGGCTGCCGACATGCTCGTCGTGCATGAGCTTCGCGCAGTCGGTGATCGGCATGTCGCGGTCCACGGTGACGACATCGCGCACGCAGTAGTCGGCGACGCTGCTGGATCGAGCTCTCATGGCGGATTTCCTTCGGGATGGGGAGCACCGGCCGCAGCCGGCAACACGATATGCTCCCACGGACGGCGCGCCGGCGCCTTGAGACCGGTCAACGCCGTCGCCGCGTGCGCCGCATGACCCTGATCCGTTTCCACGGCGAGCTGAACGACCTGATCCCCCGGCCGATGAAGCACCGGGCCTTCGGCTTTCGCAGCGCCGAGCACGCCACGCTCAAGCACGCGATCGAAGCCTTCGGCGTGCCCCACACCGAGGTCGGCCGCGTGCTGGTCGACGGCCTCGAGGCCGGGCTGGAGCGCGCGGTCGGGCCCGGCGAGGCCATCGAAGTGTTCCCGGCCTTGCCCTGGGCTCTGCAGGTCCGCGGCGATGCCGACGCGCCAGCCTTCCTCGCCGATGCCCACCTGGGCGGGCTGGCTCGCCGGCTTCGGCTGCTGGGCTTCGACACCCTCCTGGCCGACGACGCGCCCGACCCGCTGCTGGCCGCGCTCGCCGACGGCGACGGCCGGATCCTGCTGAGCCGCGATCGCGAGTTGCTCAAGCACCGCCGGGTCACCCGCGGCCGCTACGTGCGCGCCTCGCGCACCGACGAGCAGCTGCGCGAGGTCGTCCGGCATTTCGGGCTCTGGCGGATCGCGAGACCCTTCAGCCGCTGCCTGGAGTGCAACGCTCCGCTGCGAGCGGCCCGGCGATCGGAGGTCCTCGATCGGCTGCCGCCAGACGTCGCGGCAGCGCATGCCGCATTCACGCTGTGCGGCGGCTGCGGCCGCGTCTACTGGCCCGGATCGCACTGGCGCAGGCTGCGCGCCGTCGTCGCCTCGCTCATGGCGGAGGCGCCGCGATGAGCCCCTCGCGGGCTACATTTCCCCGCCCATCGGCATCTGCGGCAGCGCCGTGGCCGGCTGCGGCTTGCGCGCCACCATGCAGGCGGTCGTCAGGATCAGCCCCGAGATCGAGGCGGCGTTCTGCAGCGCGGTCCGGGTCACCTTGCAGGGATCGAGCACGCCCATCTCGACCATGTCGCCATAGATGCCCTTGGCGGCGTTGTAGCCGAAATTGCCTTGCTCGCCGGCCACCCGGTTGACCACGACCGAGGCTTCCTCGCCGGCGTTCTCCACGATCTGCCGAAGCGGGTCCTCGAGCGCGCGCGCCACGATCCGGATGCCGGCGTCCTGGTCGAGGTTCTCGCCCTTCAGGCCGGCGAGCACCGCCCGCGCGCGGATCAGGGCAATGCCTCCGCCGGGCAGGATGCCCTCCTCGACCGCGGCGTGCGTGGCGTGCAGCGCGTCTTCCACGCGGGACTTGCGCTCCTTCATCTCCATCTCGGTGGCCGCGCCCACCTTGACCACCGCCACCCCGCCGGCCAGCTTGGCGGCGCGCTTCTGCAGGTTCTCCCGGTCGTAGTCGCTGGTGCTCTCCTTGATCTGCTCGCGGATCGTCGCGATCCGTGCCTCGATCGCGGCCGGGTCCCCTGCCCCGCCGATGATCGTCGTGTCGTCCTTGTCGATCTCGACCCGGGTGGCGCGCCCCAGGTCGGCGAGCTGCGCCTTCTCCAGCGACAGGCCGGCCTCCTCGGCGATCACCTTGCCGCCGGTCAGCACCGCGATGTCCTCGAGCATCGCCTTGCGGCGATCGCCGAAGCCTGGTGCCCGCACCGCGCAGGCTTTCAGGATGCCGCGCAGCGCATTGACCACCAGCGTCGCGAGCGCCTCGCCCTCGACCTCCTCGGCCACCACCAGCAGGGGGCGGCTCGCCTTGGCCACCTGCTCGAGCACCGGCAAGAGCTCGTGGATGCCGCTGATCTTCCGGTCGAACAGCAGGATGTACGGGTCCTCGAGCACCGCCCGCTGCTTGTCGGCCACGTTGACGAAGTACGGCGACAGGTAGCCGCGGTCGAACTGCATGCCCTCGACCACCTCCAGCTCGCTGGCCAGCCCGGAGCCGTCCTCGACCGTTATCACACCGTCCTTGCCGACCTTCTCCATCGCATCGGCGATCAGCTGGCCGATCGAGACGTCGTTGTTGGCCGAGATCGTGCCGACCTGGGCGATCTCCTTCTGGGTCGAGCAGGGCCTGGCCAGCTGCTTGAGCGCCTCGATGACCGCCTCGACCGCCAGGTCCACGCCGCGCTTCAGGTCCATCGGGTTGAGGCCGGCGGCCACGTGCTTCATGCCTTCCAGCACGATGCCCTGGGCCAGGATCGTAGCGGTGGTGGTGCCGTCGCCGGCGATCTCGGAAGTCTTCGCGGCCACCTGTCGCACCATCTGGGCGCCCATGTTCTCGAACGGGTCCTCGAGCTCGATCTCCCGCGCCACGATCACGCCGGAGTTGATGATGGTGGGCGGGCCGAAGCTGTTCTCGAGCACCACGGTGCGGGCCTTGGGACCCAGCGTGACCTTGACCGCGTCGGCCAGTGTGGTCACGCCGCGGACGATCTTGGCGTGGGCTTCGTCGTCGAAGAGAACGATGCGGGCGGGCATGGCGGAACCTCCTGCTGGTCGAATGAGCGCTGTCGACTGCGCCGAGGGCCGGGTCGACAGCGTCAAAAACTTAGCAGTCGCACCGGCGACCAGGCTTGCGGCACGTCAAGCACGCCTACCCGTTACCATTCCCTTCGCCCTTCCCCCCTTCGCCCTTCCCCCCTTCGCCCTTCACCCGACAAGATGAAATACCGCGTCCTCCCCAGCACCGACCTGAACGTCTCCGAAATCTGCCTCGGCACGATGACCTGGGGGCAGCAGAACTCCGAGGCGCAGGCCCACGAGCAGCTGGAGCTCGCGGTCGCCCGCGGCATCAACTTCATCGACACCGCGGAGATGTACCCGGTGCCGCCCAACGCCACCACCCAGGGCCGCACCGAGACCTACCTCGGCAACTGGCTGGGCCGGCGACCGCGCGGCAACCTTGTGATCGCCACCAAGATCGCCGGCCCGGGCCGGCGCGACTGGATCCGCGGCGGCCGCACCGACATCATGCCGGCCAACATCGCCGAGGCGGTCGACCTGAGCCTGGAGCGGTTGAAGATCGACTACATCGACCTCTTCCAGATCCACTGGCCGCAGCGCAACGTGCCGGCCTTCGGCGCGGTGGAGTTCGATCCCTCGAAGGAGCGCCCGGGGCCGTCTATCCGCGAGCAGGTCGAAGGCATGGCCGCGATGATCGATGCCGGCAGGATCCGCCACTACGGACTGTCGAACGAGACCTCGTGGGGCGTCTGCGAGTTCCATCGCGTGGCGAAGGAACTGGGCGTTCCCGGGCCGGTCACGCTGCAGAACAGCTACAGCCTGGTCTCGCGCAGCGCCGACGGCGACCTCGCCGAGGTCTTGTTCCGCGAGCAGATGTCCCTGCTGGCCTACAGCCCGCTGGCCGGCGGCATGCTCTCGGGCAAGTACCTGGGCGGCGTGCTGCCGGAGAACACCCGCTTCGCGCTGTTCGACACGCTGGGCCAGCGCTTCCGCAAGCCGCAGGTGGTCGAGGCGATCGAAGCCTACGCGGCCCTGGCGAAGCGGCGCGGGATCTCGCTGGTGCAGCTCGCGCTCGGCTACGTGAAGAGCCGCTGGCACCTGGGCGCGTCGATCATCGGCGCCACCACGCTCGCGCAGCTCGAGGAAGACATCGCGGCCGCTCAGTTCGAGCTCGACGCCGAGAGCTTGGCCGAGATCGCCGAGATCCAGGCCCGCTTTCCCAATCCGGCGGCCTGAGCGGGGCGCCCGCGGGCCATTCAGCCCTTGGGCATCCCCACCGTCTGGGTCAGGACGATCTGCTGGTCGGGCCCGAGGCCGATCGCCCGCGTGAGCGCGGCCCGGTCGAACCAGGCCCGGGTGACGGTCGCCAGGCCAGCCGAGGCGCAGAACAGGTACACGTTCTGCGCGATCGCGCCTGCGGCCACCGAGGCGTAGGACTCGCGCTTGGAGGCCGGCACCCTCTTCATTCGTGCGTGGTCGGCGACCATCACCAGGTCGAGCGGCGCCTCGTCCACGAAATCCTGGTAGCCGGTCACCCGCCGCACGTCGCTGGCCTGGACCCGGCGAAGCCGGTGCGGAACGTGCTCGAACAGCCAGAGCCCCTCGGCCGTGGCGACGTAGAGGTCGATTTCCTGCCCGTTCATCGCGCTGGGGGCGGTGCGGCCGCCCAGCTCGCGGCGATTCACGCCGCAGGCGGCCCACAGCAGGTCCGACAGGACTTGCGGCGCCAGCGAATCGGGCCGGAACTCGCGCTGCGACTGGCGCAGGCCCAGCGCCTGCATCAGCGGAAGGCCGCCGTCCCGGGACGGCGCGGGAAGCGCCATCTCCGGCCCGGCGTCGCCGGCGGCGGGCCGCGGGTCGAGTTGCCCCAGCATGCCGAGCGCCAGCTTGGTCAGCGTGTTCATCGCAGAACCTCCAGCAGCCAATGGTTCAGGTCGGCGACCTCCTCGGCGCAGACCTCATGCTCCATCGGATATTCGCGCCAGGTCACCGGATAGTCCAGCGCGCGCAGGATCTCGCGGCTGGCGTGGGCCCGGTCGATCGCCACGATCGGGTCGTGGGTGCCGTGGGCCAGGAAGATCGGCAGCCCCGCGTTCTCCTCGCTGCACTCGTCGGGCAGCGTGTCGGCCAGCGGCAGGTAGCCGGAGAGCCCCGCGATCCCGGCCAGCCTGTGCTCATGGCGCAGGCCGGCCATCAGCGCCATCGCGCAGCCTTGCGAAAAGCCCATCAGCACGATCCGCGAGGGATCGATGCCGTGCTCGGTCGACTCCCGCTCGATCAGCGACTCGACGAGGTCCTGGGACTCGCGCAGCCCTTCCTCGTCCTCGCGCGGGTCGGTACCCAGGCTCAGGATGTCGTACCAGGCCCGCATCCGGTAGCCGCCGTTGATCGTGACCGGCCGCACCGGCGCGCTGGGCAGCACGTAGCGCACCGGCCCCGCGTCCGACAGGTCCAGCGCCTGGCAGACCGGGACGAAATCGTTGCCGTCCGCGCCGAGGCCGTGCAGGACGATGATCGAGGCGGCGGGCGCCTCGCCGGTCTGGAACTCGATGATCTCTACGGACATTTCGGTGCGTGGTCGGCATGCCAAAGCGGCGCGACGCATGGTAACGTGCCGCCTCGCCCGCGCGAGTCGGCCGGGCACGACAACGAAACAGGGGGAGAACCGATGAAGATCGCATCATTGCGCCGCACCGGGGTCAAGCTGGCCGCCGGCTCGCTGCTCGCCGCGGCGCTGCTGGGCGCGGGCCCGGCGCTGGCCGGCAAGAAGGACGACACGATCCGCTTCGCCACCGACCAGGCGCCCGAGAGCGTCGATCCCTTCTTCAACAACGTCCGGATCGGCGTGATCCTGGGCGCCCAGATCTGGGACACGCTGGTCTATCGCGACCCCAAGACCAACGAGTACAAGGGCAACCTGGCCAAGAGCTGGAAGCAGATCGACGAGCGCACGATCGAGTTCGAGCTTCGCGAGGGCGTCAAGTTCCACAACGGCGAGGCCTTCGACGCCGACTCCGTGGTCTACACGCTGAACTTCGTCGCGAACCGCGACAACAAGGTCACGACCCAGCAGAACGTCAACTGGATCGAGAAGGCGGAGAAGCTCGACCAGTACAAGGTCCGGGTCGTCACCAAGAAGGTATTCCCTGCCGCCATCGAGTACCTGGCCGGCCCGGTCGTGATCCATCCGGCCAAGTACTACGCCGAGGTGGGCCCGCAGGGCATGAATGCCAAGCCAGTCGGCACCGGTCCCTTCAAGGTCGCCGCCTACACGCCGGGCAAGTCGATCACGCTCGAGCGCAACGCCGACTACTTCAAGGATTCCCCCAAGGGCACGCCGAAGATCAGCAAGGTCGAGATCCGCTTCATCCCGGATCGCCAGACCCAGATGGCCGAGGCGCTGTCGGGCGGCGTCGACTTCATCATGCACGTGCCCAAGGACCAGGCCGAGCAGGCGGCGAAGGTCCCGCACCTGCAGGTGGTGAGCGGCGAGACGATGCGCATCGTCTTCATGCAGTTCAACACGCAGGACGGCGCCCCGACCCCGGCGCTGAAGGACATCCGCGTCCGCCAGGCCATCGCCCACGCGATCGACCGCGAGTCGATCGTCAAGAACATCGTCGGCGCCGGCTCGCGCGTGCTGCACACCCAGTGCTTCCCGTCGCAGTTCGGCTGCACCGACGAAGGCGCGCCGCGCTACGAGTACAACCCGGACAAGGCCAAGAAGCTGCTGGCCGAGGCCGGCTTCCCGAACGGCTTCGACACCGAGATCTTCGCCTACCGCGAGCGGAACCAGACCGAGGCGATGATCAACAACCTGCAGGCGGTGGGCATCAAGGCCAAGCTGACCTTCTCGCAGTACGCGGCCATGCGCGACGCGGTGCGTGCCGGCAAGTCCTCGCTGTCGCACCAGACCTGGGGCTCGTTCTCGGTCAACGACGTCTCGGCGTCCACCCCGGTGTACTTCACCTTCGAGGCCGACGACATCACCCGCGATCCCGAGGTCCGCGACCTGCTGGTCAAGGGCAACAACTCGGTCGACCCGAATGCGCGCAAGCAGGCCTACCAGCAGGCGCTCAAGCGGATCGCCGAGAACGTCTACTCGGTGCCGCTGTGGTCGCTGCCGGTGTTCTACGTCGCGACCAAGGACCTGAACTTCTCGGCCTATCCGGACGAGATGGTCCGGTTCTGGGAGATGAGCTGGAAGTGAGGCTCCCCGTTTCCCTCTGCTGAACGGTAGCGCCGGTGTTCGCCTACGTCCTGAAGCGGCTCGGGCTGGCCATCCTGGTCGCCCTGGCCGTCTCGATGATCGCCTTCCTGCTGCTGCGCCTCTCCGGCGATCCCGCGATCGCGATCGCCGGAGAGGGCGCGCGGCAGGCCGACATCGAGCTCATTCGCCAGACCTACGGATTCGACCGCCCGCTGCCCGTCCAGTACCTGGACTGGCTCGGGAAGTCGATCCGCGGCGACTTCGGCGATTCCATCTACTTCAAGACGCCCGCGGCGCCGCTGATCTTCGCCAAGCTGCAGACCACGCTGCTGCTCGGCTTCCTGGCGCTGGCCTTCGCTCTGGCGATCTCGGTACCGCTCGGCGTGCTGGCGGCGATCTACCGCAACAGCTGGCTCGACCGGCTGTGCCTGGCGGTCGCGGTCGTGGGGCAGGCGCTGCCCAACTTCTTCTTCGCGCTGCTGCTGATCATGCTGTTCTCGATCTCGCTGCGCTGGCTGCCGGTGTCGGGCAGCGACTCCTGGCTGCACTTCGTGATGCCCACGATCGCGCTCGGCTATTACGTGGCCCCGGCCTTCATGCGGCTGATCCGGGCCGGCATGATCGAGGTGCTCGAGGCCGACTACATCCGCACCGCGCGGGCCAAGGGCCTGCCCGCATCGACCGTGATCTTCAAGCACGCGCTGCGCAACGCGGTCGTGCCGGTCGTCGCGCTGGCGGCGGTCCAGCTCGGCTTCCTGCTCGGCGGCTCGGTGGTCGTCGAGACGATCTTCGCGCTCGACGGGCTGGGCTACCTCGCCTACCAGAGCATCACCTACAAGGACTTCCCGGTCATGCAGACGATCGTCCTGCTGCTGTCGGTGATCTACGTGGTGCTGACGCTGGCTTCCGACATCGCCAACGCGTGGCTCGATCCGCGCATCCGGGTGGCCTGAAGCATGGCGTCCCCGATGCCTTCCACGAGCGCCCCGGCGGTCGCACCGATGGCGGCCCCGGGCCTCGCGCGGCGCGTCTGGCGCAACAAGGCGGTCACCGTCGGCGCGGGCCTGCTTCTGCTGATCCTCTTCGTGGCGATCTTCGCGCCCTGGCTGGCCCCGCACGATCCCTACTTCCAGGACCTGACCAACCGGACCGTGCCGCCGATCTGGCACGAGGGCGGCATCTGGACCCATCCGCTGGGCACCGATCCGCTGGGCCGCGACTACCTGTCCAGGCTGCTCTACGGGGCGCGGATCTCGCTGCTGATCGGCGTGGCGGTCGCGCTGATCTCGGGCCTGATCGGCACCACGATGGGCATGCTGGCCGGCTACTTCGGCGGCAAGACCGACATGGTGGTCTCGTTCATGGTGACCACCCGCCTGTCGATGCCGGTGATCCTGGTCGCGCTGGCCACCGTGGCGCTGATGGGCGGCTCGCTGTGGGTGGTGATCATGGTGCTGGGCCTGCTGAAGTGGGACCGCTTCGCGGTCGTGATGCGCAGCGCCACGCAGCAGGTGCGCTCGCTCGACTACGTGGCCGCCGCGCAGGCCGCCGGGGCCTCGACGCCCCGGGTGTTGCTGGGCGAGGTGCTGCCGAACGTGCTGCCTCACCTGGTGGTCGTGGCCACGCTCGAGGCCGCCAGCGCGATCCTGCTCGAGGCAGCCCTCTCCTTCCTGGGGCTGGGCGTGCAGCCGCCGCTGCCGTCCTGGGGCCTGATGATCTCGGAGGCCAAGGCCTACATGTTCTTCTCGTTCTGGCTGATCGCGATTCCCGGCACCGCGCTCGCCGTGCTGATCTTCGCGATCAACCTGGCGGGCGACGGCCTGCGCGACCTGTTTTCGCCGGAAGGGAGGGCCTGAGCATGGATGCCCGAGAGGTCGTCCTCGACGTCCAGCGCCTGAGCGTGGACATCGCCACGCCGCGCGGCACGCTGCACGCGGTGCGCGACGTCTCCTTCCAGGTGCGCCGCGGCGAGACCCTGTGCATCGTCGGCGAGTCCGGTTGCGGCAAGTCGATCACCTCGCTGGCCATCATGAGCCTGCTGCCCCGGGCCGCCACCCGCCATGCCGCCCGCCTGGCCTTCCTCGGCGAGGACCTGTCCCGGGCCGGTGCGCGGCGCATCAACGCGCTGCGCGGCAACAAGATGGCGATGATCTTCCAGGAGCCGATGACCGCGCTGAACCCGGCCTACACGATCGGCAACCAGCTGATGGAGCCCTGGCTGCAGCATCGCGGCGGCAGCCAGGCGCAGGCGCGCGATCGCGCGATCGAGCTGCTGGGCAAGGTCGGCATCGCGTCGGCGGCCGAGCGCCTGGGCCAGTACCCGCATCAGTTGTCCGGCGGCCTGCGCCAGCGCGTGATGATCGCGATGGCGCTGATGTGCGGGCCCGAGCTGCTGATCGCCGACGAGCCGAGCACCGCGCTCGACGTGACCATCCAGGCGCAGATCCTGCGATTGCTGGCCGACCTGCAGAAGGACCTCGGGATCGCGATGGTGCTGATCACGCACGACCTGGGCGTGGTGGCGCGGATCGCGCACCGGGTGGCGGTCATGTATGCCGGCGAAGTGGTCGAGGAAGGCACGGCCGAGCGGCTGTTCGCTTCGCCGCGCCATCCGTACACCCGCGGCCTGCTCGACTGCATCCCGGTGCCCGGCCGCACCGAGGGCGGCGGCCGGCTGGGCACGATCCCGGGCGTGGTGCCCTCGCTGATCGGCGCGTTCCGCGGCTGCGGCTTCCGCGACCGCTGCCCGCACGCGCAACCTGCCTGCGAGCGGACCGTGCCGGTGCGCAGCGCCGAGGACCACGCCTGGCGCTGCATTCTCGACGAGGTGCCGGCATGAGTCCGGCGAGCGAGGCCCCGCTGATGGAGGCGCGCGGCCTGACCCGCGCCTTCTCGATCCGGGCCGGCATCTTCGCGCCGCGCCGCACCCTGCACGCGGTCAACGGCGTCGACCTGTCGATCCGAAAGGGCGAGGTGCTGGGCATCGTGGGCGAGTCGGGCTGCGGCAAGTCGACGCTCGCGCGCATGCTGCTGGGGCTCACCCCGCCGTCCAGCGGCAGCATCGCGCTCGACGGCCAGGACATCCGCGCCCTGGGGCGTCGCGCGGTGGCGCGTCGGGTGCAGCCGGTCTTCCAGGACCCCTACTCGTCGCTGAATCCGCGCCGCGGCATCGCTTCGATCGTGGCGCTGCCGCTGGAGGTGCACGGGATCGGCACGGCAGCCGAGCGGCGCGCCAGGGCGATCGCGATGCTCGATCGCGTGGGCCTGCCTGCCCGCTATGCCGACAATACGCCCGGCCAGCTGTCGGGCGGGCAGCGCCAGCGGGTGGCCATCGCGCGCGCGCTGGTCATGAACCCCGAGATCGTGATCTGCGACGAGCCGACCTCGGCGCTCGACGTGTCCGTCCAGGCGCAGATCCTGAACCTGCTGATGGACCTGCGCCGCGAGTTAGGGCTGCCCTACGTCTTCATCAGCCACAACCTCGCGGTGGTCGAGCACATCGCGACGCAGGTCGCGGTCATGTACCTGGGCCGGGTGGTCGAGCAGGCCGAGACCGCCACGTTGTTCGGACAGCCGCGCCATCCCTACACGCAGGCCTTGCTGGCGTCGGTGCTGACGCCGGAGCCGGGGCTGGGCATTCCGGACACCGGGCTCGGCCTGGCCTTCCCCGATCCGCTGAATCCGCCCTCTGGCTGCCCCTTCCACCCGCGCTGCGCGCAGCGCCTGCCCGAGTGCGACCGCCGCGCGCCGGTGCTGGCCGAGGGCCCGCTCGGCAAGGTGGCCTGCCACCTGCACCCGCCCGGCGCGGCAGGGCTCCCCGGCACCGAGCGTCCGGCCAGCCGCATTCCAACAACGACCTCCGCTCCGTGACCGGAGCCCACACGACAGGACCCTCGACATGAGCCGTGCCGCCGCCATTGCCCGCGCCGAGAAGCAGTTCGATTCCGGCGAGTTCCGCGAGATCCTCGCCCGCCGCATCGCGATTCCCACCGAGAGCCAGAACCCGGAACGGGCGCAGGCCCTGGCCGACTACCTGTCGGCCGAGATGCAGCCCGCCTTCCAGGCCATGGGCTTCACCTGCCGCACGCTCACCCACCCGAAGGCCAAGGCGCCCTTCCTGTTCGCCGAGCGGATCGAGGATCCTGCCCTGCCCACGGTGTTCGGCTACGGCCACGGCGACGTGATCCGCGGGCTCGAGCCCGAGTGGAAGGACGGACTGTCGCCGTGGAAGCTCGCCGAGCACGAGGGTCGCTGGTACGGGCGCGGCATCGCCGACAACAAGGGCCAGCACACGATCAACATGCAGGCCATGGCCAATGTGCTGGCCGAGCGCGGCCGGCTGGGCTTCAACGCCAAGTACCTGATCGAGATGGGCGAGGAAACCGGTTCGCCGGGGCTGAAGGCACTTTGCGAGGCGCACCGCGAGGCCTTCGCCGCCGACCTGCTGATCGCCTCGGACGGGCCGCGCCTGCGGCCCGATCGTCCCACCGTGTTCCTCGGCTCGCGCGGCAGCGTGAACTTCGACCTGACGATCGAGGCGCGCCAGGGCGGCCATCATTCCGGCAACTGGGGCGGGCTGATCTCGAACCCGGGCATCCAGCTCGCGCACGCGATCGCCAGCCTCTGCGGGCCGACCGGACAGATCCGGATTCCCGAGTGGGTGCCGGCCGAGCTGCCGGCCTCGGTGCGCCGCGCGCTGGCCGACTGCGAGGTCGACGGCGGCGCCGACGGTCCCGAGATCGAGCCCTGGTGGGGCGAGCCGGGGCTGTCGCCGGCCGAACGCGTGTTCGGCTGGTGCTCGTTCGAGGTGCTCGCGTACAAGACCGGCAACCCGGACACCCCGGTCAATGCGATTCCGCCTCGCGCCTGGGCCCGCTGCCAGCTGCGCTTCGTGGTCGGCATCGATCCCTCGCAGATCCTGCCGGCGCTGCGCCGCCACCTCGACCGGCAGGGCTTCCCGATGGTGAAGATCGCCGCGACCCGCGAGGAGATGTTCCACGCCACCCGGATCGACCCGGACGACGCCTGGGTGCAGTGGGCGGTGGCCTCGATCGCGCAGACCAGCGGCAAGAAGCCGGCCATCCTGCCCAACCTCGGCGGCTCGCTGCCCAACGACATCTTCACCGACGTGCTCGGGCTGCGCACCGTCTGGGTGCCGCATTCCTATCCAGGCTGCTCGCAGCACGCGCCCAACGAGCACCTGCCGCCGGAGATCCTGCGCGAGGGCCTCGCGATGATGACCGGGCTCTACTGGGACCTCGGTGCCGGCGGCACCCCGAAGCGGGAGGCAGCATGAACGCGCCTTACGCCTGCTTCTGCCAGCTCGGCGACCTGTCGGGCTCGGCCGGCTTCCTGCGCGAGACCCGGCACCGGCTGCACAGCAAGCCGGAGCTGTCCTTCGAGGAAGTCGAGACCTCGGAGCTGGTCGCCACGCTGCTCACCGAATGGGGCTACCAGGTCACCCGCAACGTGGGCGGCCACGGCGTGGTCGGCACGCTGAAGGTCGGCGACGGCCCGCGCAGCGTGGCGGTGCGCGCCGACATGGACGCGCTCCCGATCGCCGAGGAGACCGGCAAACCGCACGCGAGCCGCGTGCCCGGCGTCATGCACGCCTGCGGCCACGACGGCCACACCACGATGCTGCTGGGCGCCGCGAAGCAGCTGGCGAAGACCCGGAACTTCTCGGGCACCGTGCACCTGGTCTTCCAGCCGGCCGAGGAAGCGGGCCAGGGCAGCGGCGCGCAGCGGATGATCGCCGACGGCCTGTTCGAGCGCTTCCCCTGCGAAGCGATCTTCGGGCTGCACAACCACCCGGGCGTGGCGGCCGGCACCTTCCTGTTCGGCTCGGGGCCCTTCATGTCGGCCTCGGACACCGCGAAGATCGTCATCCGCGGCAAGGGCGGCCACGCGGCCCGCCCTCACCTGTCGGTGGATCCGGTGATGATCGCCGGCAGCCTGATCATGGCGCTGCAGACGGTGGTGTCGCGCAACATCGACCCCACGCAGACCGCGATCGTGACCATCGGCACCGTGCACGCGGGCATCGCCGCCAACGTGATCCCCGACTCGGCGACGATGGAGCTGAGCATCCGCTCCTTCGATCCGGCGGTGCGCGAGCGGCTCGAGGCGCGGATCACCGGCCTGGTGAAGAGCCACGTCGAGGGCTATGGCGGCAGCGTCGAGATCGACTACCAGCGAGGCTATCCGGTGGTGGTCAACAGCGCCGCCGAGACCGGGTTCGCGATCGGCGTGGCAAGGGAGCTGGTCGGCGAGGACAAGGTGGTCGCGCCCTTTGGCCCGGTGACCGGCAGCGAGGATTTCGGCTTCTACCTGCAGCACAAGCCGGGCTGCTTCCTGCGCCTGGGCAACGGCGAGGACTGCCCGATGCTTCACAACCCGAAGTACGACTTCGACGACGCGAACCTCACCGTGGGCGCGGCGTTCTGGACCCGGCTGGTGGAGCGTTTCCTGGCGGGCGAGGCACCGGTGGAGCCTGCTTGATCGGTGTCAATCCCTGGCGGCGCGGCCGGCAGCAAGATCGCCGCAAGCGCGCATCGGAAATCGCGCTCGCGCCGCCCACCGACCTGACCACGCTCACGAAGAAGAACGGCGGCGTGTTCCCCGCCGAGCACATCTACCAGATCATCGACGGCCGCAAGGCGGTGCGCGGACACGGCACCGGCGAGATGCCGATCTGGGGGCGCGACTACCAGGCCCAGGCGCGGACGATGTCACGCTTCGGCACGGTGAGCGAGGAGGCCTACGTGCGCAACTCGATCAACCTGCTCGTCGAGTACATCTTCCGCCTCCAGGAGAAGTGAGCCGGCGCGGTTCGCCTGCTCGTCAGCGCCGGCGGGCGATCATCTCCACCGGCGCGATCAGGCCGGCCTCGATGTTTGCGACCATGTTGCCGATCTTCGTCGCCGTGTCCGCGCCCATCACCAGGTGCAGCCCCAGCGGCGGCGGCCCCTTGGACGACGCCAGCCGCGCCCGGAGGCGCGCGAAGAAGTCGAGCGCGAACTGGCGTCGCGCGCGCTCGGCGAGCAGCACGAAGCCGGCGGCCTCGAGCGCTTCGCGGTAGGCATCGGGCGTCGCGACTGCGCAGGTGGCAGCGGTCGTCGCCCAGGGCAGCGGATAGGCCAGCGCGCCGCCGTCGGCGCGCATGACGTCGTAGATGCCGAAGGGCGCATCCCGCCGCAGCACGCGCGCGACCTCGCCGAACAGCGCGCGCTTGTCCGCGATGTTCATCCCCACGTGGATCATGTAGGCGGCATCGAAGCTGCCGTCGTCGAAGGGAAGGCTCATCGCGTCGGCGACCCGCAGGTCGACCGCCCCGTCGAGCGCCGTCCAGCGCGTCAGCGCCTTGCCCGCTTCGACGTAGGCCGGCGTCAGGTCGACACCGCTGACGAGGATTCAGGCAATGGAAATCTCAAGCTCCGGCAGCGGCGCGCTGGCCGGAACCTGGCGCCAGCCTGCCGGCAGCGTTCCGGCCGTCGACCCTGCTCGCGAACAGCCGGCTCAGCGGGCTGGCCGGGCGCAAGGCGACCCGCTCGTTGACCAGCGCCTTGGCCAGCGCCTGGTCGCCGCTTCGCAGCGCTGCCTCGATCAGCGTCAGGTCGATCAGGTCGCGCTGAGCGTGGCTGCCGCCGAAACGGTGCGCAATGCTCCGGATCGGGCGCAGCAGCCGGATCGCCTGCGCGTAGTCGCCCTCGCCGAAGGCGCGGATCGCGAGCGTGGCCGGACGCCCGACGTCGCGGGTGAATGCGGCGTTGTCGGCGTCGCCGGCCAGCGCGGCCTCCTGCGCCTCGAGCACCTGCTGCTGCAGCGCTCGCCGGCCGGTCGACACGAAGGCCATCATCGCGTGCATGTCGTTGAAGGCGTAGTTGCCGGCGCCGGCGATCGGCGCCCAGTTGTCGGCCACCGCCTGCCAGCGATCGCCGACGTCCACGGCGCGCATCTGCAGGCGCCACAGCATCGCGCTGGCGTCGATCATGTCGACGACGACCGTCGAGCGCGCGCCGAAGATCGGCCCGTCGAACAGGCGCAGCACCTCGTCGATGTCGCCCAGCTCCAGGTGGTAGAGCGCCAGGTGCCACCAGTTGTGGACGGCCAGGAAGCTCTCCGGGGCCCAGCTGGCCGAGTTCGGTTGAAGCCAGGCGATGCCGTCTTGCGGCCGGTTGCGCATCTCGATCACGTGGGCGACCGCGTGCCAGCCCCAGGCGTCGCGCGGCTCGATCTCGACGCAGCGGCGCCCCTGGCGCTCGGCCTGGTCGTAGTCGGCGGTCTCCTCGAGGCCGAAGGCGTGCATGCCGAGCACGGCGTGGTAGCCGGGCATCGCGGCGTTCCAGGCCGGCAGCGCGCGGGCGATGCGGTCGCGCAGCATCCGCGACTGGCCGGTGAAGAAGTCGATCTGGTGCCCGGCCTGCAGTGCCAGCGGGTCGCGCGGCCAGGCGATGCTCAGGTCTTCGAGCGCCCTGCCCGCGGCGTGCCAGCGACCGTCCGCCAGCAGACCGACCGCCTCCAGGTGAGCGCGCTCGCGCTCGGTGGCCGGCAGCCCGCTCGCCGCCTCGTGGCAGGCCCGCGCCACCGCGTTGCCCGCGGGCTCGGTGCCCAGCAGGTGCAGCCAGGCCTTCAGGACGTGCGCCATCGTCATGTCGGGGCTGGCCTCGACCGCGCGGTCGACGGTGGCCACCGGGTCGGCGATGAAGCAGCGAAGCTCGTGGGATGCCTGCTCGAAGCAGGCGAGGCTCTCCGGGCTGGCGCCCGAAACGGGGTATCCGTGCTGGTCGGTCAGGGTCATGGCGTCTCTCCTTCGATGATGGAAGTCTCCCGCCGCCGGCCCCTTTGCACTAAAGTGTTTTCTGCAAGAAAAAGGACATTCGTGCCATGGCGGAATCGTCCCGGTCCATCGTCGTCGCGCTGCTGGCGGTCCCCGACGTGACCGCTGCCACGCTGTACGGGTTTCACGACACGCTGTGCGGCGTCGGACGCGACTGGCAGATGGTCCATGGCGGCACGGCGCGGTCCCCCTTCCGGCCGCTGGTCGTTTCGGCCGACGGCGAGCCGTTCACCGCCGCCAACGGGGTGCGCATCGTGCCGGAGGCCGCGTTCGCCGGCTGCCCCCGGCCCGACATCGTGTGCATCACCGACCTCGCGATCGCGCCGGGCGCAAAGCTGGGCGGCGTGTACGAGGCGGCCGCGGACTGGATTCGCGAGCGCCATGCCGAGGGGGCCTTGCTGGCCTCGGCCTGCTCCGGCGCCGCGCTGCTGGCCCGCACCGGCCTGCTGGAGGGGCTCGACGCCACCTCCCACTGGGCTTACTGCGATGCGCTGCGCCGGCAGTACCCGGGCGTGCGCTGGCACCCGGATCGTGGCCTGGTGATGAGCGGCGCCGGGCAGCGGATCGTGATGGTTGGCAGCGGCATCGCCTGGCACCAGCTCGCGCTCGCGCTGATCGCCCGGCACGCGGGCGCGGAAGCCGCGATGCAGGTCGCCCGCATCAACATGTTCGACTGGAACCCGACCAGCCCGATCGCCTATGCGTCGCTGACGCGGGGCGAGCCGGCGGCCGATCCGGTCATCGCCCGCTGCCAGCAGTGGCTGGCGTCGAACTACCAGTGCGAGTCCCCGGTCGCGCAGATGGCCGCGATGTCCGGCCTGCCCGATCGCACCTTCAAGCGCCGCTTCGCGCAGGCCACCGGGATGAACCCGATCGAGTACGTGCACACGCTGCGGCTCGAGGAAGCCAAGCAGATGCTCGAGGCGAGCGACGCGCCGATCGAGGCGATCGCCTTCGAGGTCGGCTACCAGGACGCCAGCTTCTTCGGCAGGCTGTTCCGGCGCCGGGTGGCATTGACCCCGGCCCAGTACCGCCGGCGCTTCGGCAACCTGAAGCGCCGCTTGTCGGCGGCTCAGTCCCCGATCGGCAGCGTGCCGGCCAGGTAGCGCTGCCGGTACTCCTCGAAGGGCATCGATTCGGCCCTTTCGATCGCCTGCTGCTCGGCCAACGAGGCTTCGGCCAACCGTTCGAAGCGCTCGCGCAGCGCCTCCGGAAACGCCTGGGCCAGGATCGTCTCGCGGTGCCGCTTCGAGGCCGTCAGCGCGAAGGCCGGGAAGGAATTGCCGTGCTGGCGGGCCATCGTGTCGAGCACCCGGGCGGACGGCGTGAGCGACGGGTCGGCGAGCGCCGCTTCGGCGCGGGCCAGTGCCTCGCGATGCGCGCTGCCGCCGCGGGCCTCGTCGAGTGCGGCCGCGATCGGCGCGCATTCGGCAAGCAGCTGCCGGCCCCAGTCGGCCACGCCGATCTCCTCCGGGGCGGCGCCGTTCGCGCCCAGGCGTCGCAGCTTCAGCGCCGGGTCGCGACCGTGCTGGGCCACCCGGTGCTGGTTGTAGGAGATCCCCGCGATCTCCTCGGGCGTGTCCATGGGGCTGTCGGCGAGCAGGCAGTGAAGCAGGAACACGTCGAGAAACTGCATCGTGCCGGTGTCGATGCCCACCGGTTCGAACGGATTCAGGTCCATGCAGCGGACCTCCACGTATTCCACGCCGCGCTCGGCCAGCGCGTGCAGCGGGCGCTCGCCCGAGCGGATCCGCCGCTTGGGGCGAATCGTGCCGTAGAACTCGTTCTCGATCTGCAGCAGCGTGGTCGCCAGCTGCCGATAGAGGCCGCCACCGTCGTGGATGCCGATGGCCTCGTAGGCCGGGTACGGCTCGCTGAGCG
>MEEC01000023.1 GCA_001724315.1 Lautropia sp. SCN 70-15
CCCGGCAGTTCGGCCAGTAAGCTGCCTGGCCCGGTTCAGGCCTGATCGAGCGTCAGGGCTGGTTCGGGCTATGCCGATCACGGCGGCCGGGCAATCCGGCCGCCCGACGGATCACATCCCGGGGTAGTTCGGGCCTCCGCCTCCCTCCGGCACCACCCACACGATGTTCTGCGTGGGGTCCTTGATGTCGCAGGTCTTGCAGTGCACGCAGTTCTGCGCGTTGATCTGCAGGCGGTCGCTGCCGTCGTCTTCCTTCACGAACTCGTACACGCCGGCCGGGCAGTAGCGCTGCTCGGGGCCGGCGTACTTCGCGAGGTTCGTCTTCACCGGGACCGAGGCGTCCTTCAGCGTCAGGTGGATCGGCTGGTTCTCTTCGTGGTTCGTGTTCGACACGAACACCGAGGACAGCCGGTCGAAGCTCAGCTTGCCGTCGGGCTTCGGATACTCGATGGGCGCGCACTCGGCTGCCGGCTTCAGGTAGGCGTGGTCGGGCTTGCTCGTGTGCATGGTCCACGGCGCCTTGCCCTTGAAGACCACCTGGTCGATGCCGACCAGCAGCGTGCCCAGCCACAGCCCCTTGCCCATGGCCGGCTTGAAGTTGCGCGCCCGGTAGAGCTCGTCGTGCAGCCACGAGGCCCGGAAGGCCTCCGGATAGGCGGTGAGGCGGTCGCTCGAGCGGCCCGCGCCGACCGCCTCGAAGGCGGCGTCGGCGGCCAGCATGCCGGTCTTGATCGCCGCGTGGCTTCCCTTGATCCGCGAGGCGTTCAGGAAGCCGGCGTCGCAGCCGATCAGGCAGCCGCCGGGGAAGGTGAAGTCGGGCAGCGAATTGATGCCGCCGGCGGTGATTGCCCGCGCCCCGTAGGACAGGCGCTTGCCGCCTTCGAGGAAATGGCGGATCGCCGGGTGGGTCTTGTAGCGCTGGAATTCCTCGAAGGGCGACAGCCAGGGGTTGCTGTAGTTCAGGCCGACCACGAAGCCGACGGCGACCTTGTTGTCGTCGAAGTGATAGAGGAAGGAACCGCCGTAGGTGTCGCTCGACAGCGGCCAGCCGGCGGTGTGGATCACCAGGCCGGGCTTGTGCTTGGCCGGGTCGATCTCCCAGAGCTCCTTCAGGCCGATGCCGTAGCTCTGCGGGTCGCGGCCGGCGTCGAGCGCGAACTTCGAGATCAGCTGCTTGCCCAGGTGGCCGCGCGCGCCCTCGGCGAAGAAGGTGTACTTCGCGTGCAGTTCCATGCCGGGCTGGAAGGCGTCGGTGGGCTCGCCGTCGCGGCCCACGCCCATGTTGCCGGTGGCCACGCCCTTCACCGAGCCGTCTTCGTTGTAGAGGATCTCGGAAGCCGCGAAGCCCGGGTAGATCTCCACGCCCAGCGCCTCGGCCTGCTGGCCCAGCCAGCGCACCACGTTGCCCAGGCTGATCACGTAGTTGCCGTGGTTCTGGAAGCAGCCGGGCAGCATCCAGTTGGGCACTTGCCGCGAACCAGTCTCGGACAGGAAGAGGAAGCGGTCTTCGCTGACTTCGGTGTTGAGCGGCGCGCCCATCGATTTCCAGTCGGGTAGCAGCTCGTTCAGCGCGCGCGGGTCCATGACCGCGCCCGACAGGATGTGGGCGCCGACCTCCGAGCCCTTCTCGAGCACGCAGACGCCGATCTCGCCGCCTTTCTCGGCGGCCAGCTGCTTGAGCCTGATCGCGGCGGCCAGGCCGGCGGGACCGCCGCCGACGATGACCACGTCGAATTCCATCGAGTCGCGCTGGACTTCCATGTTTTCTCCGGAGGATGCGATGAATGCTTTCGTCAACCCCCGATTGTCCGGGAAACCGGCGGGTGCGCGCAAACCCGGCGGGTCACTTGCGCGATTCGGATAACATCGGGCGCAGCGAAATCCGGAAATCATCACGGCCGTGATGGATGCGGCCTGCGAAGGGAGAATACCGTGGCGACTTCATTCGATCTGACCGGCAAGACCGCGCTGGTCACCGGCGCCTCCAGCGGGCTGGGCGCGCGCTTCGCGAAGCTGCTCGCGGACAACGGCGCGCAGGTGGTGCTGGCCTCGCGCCGTATCGAGCGGCTCAAGGAGCTGCGCGCCGAGATCGAGTCGGCCGGGGGCGACGCCCACGTGGTCGCGCTCGACGTGACCGACAACGCGGCGATCGAGGCGGCCGTCGCGCAGGCCGAGACCGACGCCGGCCCGATCGACATACTGGTCAACAACTCGGGCGTGAGCACCACGCAGCGGCTGGTCGACGTCACCGCCGAGGACTACGACTTCGTCTTCGACACCAACACGCGGGGCGCCTTCTTCGTGGCGCAGGCGGTCGCCCGTCGGATGATCGGCCGCGCCAAGGAAGAACCGCAGCGGCCGGCGCGCATCATCAACGTGGCCTCGATGGCGGGGCTGCGCGTGCTGGCCCAAATCGGCGTGTACTGCATGAGCAAGGCGGCCGTCGTCCACATGACGAAGGCCATGGCGCTCGAATGGGGGCGCTACAACATCAACGTCAACGCGGTCTGTCCCGGCTACATCGAGACCGAGATCAACGCCCATCACTGGCAGACCGAGGCCGGGCAGAAGCTGATCCAGATGCTGCCGCGGCGGCGCGTGGGCAAGCCCGAGGACCTCGACGGCGTCATGCTGATGCTGGCCTCGGACCAGTCGGACTTCATCAACGGCGCGGTGATCGCCGCCGACGACGGCTTCGCCCTGTAGGCCGATGAGCGAGACTGCGGCGCGGCTCGACGATCCTGCCGAAGCGGCCGCCTTCGCGGCCGCTTTCGAGCTGTCGGCGCCGCCGGCCGATTTCGTCGACGACCCCTATCCGTATTACCGGGCCCTGCGCGAGCACGACCCGGTGCGCAGGCTCGCCGACGGCAGCCTCTTTCTCACGCGCCACGAGGACGTCTCGACGGTCTACCGGAGCCCGCACGCGAGTTCCGACAAGAAGCGTGAGTTCCGCCCCAAGTTCGGCGATTCGCCGCTGTACGCTCACCACACCACCAGCCTGGTGTTCAACGACCCGCCGCTGCACACTCGGGTGCGCAAGCTGATCCTGGGCGCGCTCAGCCAGCGTGCGGTGGCGCGGATGGAAGCGGGGGTCGAGGCGCTGGTAGACGGCCTGCTCGACGCGATGCAGGACAAGGGCCGCTTCGACCTGATCGACGACTTCGCGGCGCAGATTCCGGTCGAGGTCATCGGCAATCTCCTCGCGGTGCCGCGGGCCGACCGGAGCCCCTTGCGCGGCTGGTCGCTGGCCATCCTGGCGGCGCTCGAGCCCCTGCCGTCGGCCGGCATGCTCGACGCGGGCAACGCCGCGGTGCGCGAGTTCTCGGCCTACCTCGATGGCCTGATAGCCGATCGGCGGGCGCGGCCGCTCGACCCGGAGGAAGACGTGCTGACCCGCCTGATCCAGGGCGAGGTCGATGGCGAGCGGCTGACCCACGCCGCGCTGGTGCAGAACTGCATCTTCCTGCTCAATGCCGGCCACGAGACCACGACCAACCTGATCGGCAACGGGCTCGACTCGCTGCTCGCGCATCCCGGCGAGTTCCGGCGCCTGGCCGGCGATCCCTCGCTGCTGAACACGGCGGTCGAGGAGATGCTTCGCTTCGAGAGCCCGCTCCAGTTCAACAACCGGTGCATGACTGCCGGCTGCGAGATCGGCGGGCGGGCGGTCGCCGCAGGCACGCTGGTCACGTTGTGCCTGGGGGCGGCCAATCGCGATCCTTCGCAGTTCGCGGATCCCGAGCGATTCGACGTCGGTCGCAAGCCGAACCGGCACCTGGCCTTCGGGCACGGCGATCACGCCTGCGCGGGAATGAGCGTGGCGCGGATGGAAGGGCGGGTCGCGATCGGCAGGCTTGTCGCGCGCTTTCCGGGCCTGCAGCGCGACGGCGAGCCGCAACGCGACCGTCGGCTTCGCTTCCGCGGCTATTCGCACCTGCCTGCGCGGGCCGGCTGAGGCCGCGCGCGGACGCCCGGCGCGCGCGCAAGGGCCGGCGCGCGCGAGAGTTCCCGTTCGCCGGAGCGCGTCTCAGTCGTGGTTCGGGCCGCCGGCCCCGAGCCGGCGCTTGATGCCTTCCCGGATGTGCCGGATGCCCAGGGCCACGATCAGCGCGATCGGCACCACCGACAGGCCGGCCGCGAGATCCGCGTCGACCGGCCAGCCGGCCGCCTTGACCGCCTTGGCGAGGTAGCCGACCAGGCCTACCGCGTAGTAGGTGATCGCGGCCACCGACAGGCCCTCGACCGTCTGCTGCAGGTTCAGCTGAAGCCGGGCCCGGCGGTTCATTGCGGCAAGCAGCGCCTGGTTCTGGTGCTCGCGTTCGATGTCGACGCGGGTGCGCAAGAGCGCGCTCGCCCGCCCGATCCGCTCGGCGGTGGCGTCGACGCGCCGGGCCACGCTCTCGCAGAAGGCCATGGCCGGCCCGAAGCGGCGCTCCAGGAAGCCGGTGGGCGTCTGCAGGCCGGGCAGGCGGCCGTGGCGCAGGCCGGCGCCGCGCTGCTGGACCAGGGCGTGGTAGGCGCGGGCGGCCGCGAATCGAAAGCCGGTCACGCCCGAGATCCGCTCGACGGTGGCGGCCAGCCGCGTGATCTCGCGCAGCAGCGCGGGCTCGTCGGCCGCCTGGGCGCTTTCCAGCCTGGCGACCAGCGCGCTCAGCGAGCGTTCGACCGCATCGAGCTCGGCGGCGGTCTTGCGCGCGAGCGGGAAGGCGAGCATCGCCATCATCCGGTAGACCTCGATCTCGATCAGGCGCTGCACCTCGCGGCCAGTCAGCGTGCGGCTGGTGTTCCGGGTCAGCAGCAGGAAGCGGGTGAAGCCGTCCGGGCCCACCCGGAAGTCGGTGCAGGCGGTGGCGTCGCCATCGGCCAGCGTGGCCGCGGTCAGCGAATCGCGATCGAACAGGTCGGCGAAGCTCTCCCGCATGCCCGCCGGCAGCACGGCCACGTGCAGCCCGGCGATCTGCTGGCCGGGCAGCGAGGCGAGCCAGTCGCCCGGCAGCACAGACAGCGCGGGCGTTGCGAAGGGGTTGGCGGCGCTGCAGTCGTCGCGGTAGACGGTCAGGTCGTCGAATTCGCCGTGGCGCTCCCACTTGAGCCGGAAGCTGCCGAAGTCCCCGAAGAAGTGGCGCACCCCGGGGGCCGGGCCGGGGCGCCCGAGGCGCTCGCAGAGCCGGACGATGGCCTCGAATAGCGGACCCGGTTGGCCCGGATCGGCCGCCTGGCCTTCGGGACCCAGCAGGGCGATGTGCGACACTGACTGCGGCGAATCGACCGCATGCCGCGGCCGGGCGTGAATCTCGTTCTGCAGCGCGAATCGCTCCGGATGCGAGCGCGGCAACTGCGGCAACTCCTGCGCGCTGCTGCCGGGATCGAGGCTCGAATCGCGCGGATGACTGGAAACTTTCACGGAGATCGACCGAGGGTGGCTGGGGAGCGAATCGACGAAGAACGGAGACCGGTGTTCGAAATGGACATCCCGATCCGCTGGGGCGACATGGACGCCATGGGCCATGTCAATAATACGGTCTACTTCCGCTACCTGGAGCAGCTGCGCATCAGCTGGTTCGATGCGCTGGGCATGAGCGCGAATCCGCAGGGTCAGGGGCCGGTGATCGTCAACGCCCACTGCAGCTTCATCCGCGAGCTGCAGTATCCCGGCACCGTGCGGTGCCGCTTGTACGTCGGCCAGATCGGCCGCTCGAGCTTCGAGACCACTGCGGTGCTGTCGCGCACCGACGACCCCGACACCGTCTACGCCGAAGGCGGCGCGAAGGTCGTCTGGGTCGATTTCCCGAAGCGCAAGTCCACGCCCTTGCCCGAAGCCATCCGCCAGGCGATCGTCGAGCCGATCGGTTAGAGAGAAGACAGCCGGGGGGACGAGAGGCCTGCGGGAGGGACTTGCTCCTGGCCGGGCCTTGGCAAGCCGAGCGCTTCCGGAGGGAGCGGCGATCAGGGAGGGCGCTGTCCGAGCGATTCCGAAGGAATCGCGAGTTGCGCCCGACCCGCCGCGTACGAGGAAGGCGAGGGCAGCCCCGCAACGCGGGGCCGCAGCCTCGGCCCGGCCAGGAGCAAGTCCCTTCCGCAGGCCGGCAAACGCCTCAGACCGCCGATACGTCGATCGGGCAGCCCGTCTTCTCGACGATTTCGTGCTTCGAAACGCCCGGCGCGAGCTCGACGAGCTTCAGGCCGTTCGGCGTGACCTCGATGACGCCGAGGTCGGTCACGATCGTGTCGACCACGCCGACGCCGGTCAGCGGCAGCGTGCATTCCTTCAGCAGCTTCTGCTCCTCGCTGCCGTCCTTCTTCTTGGCGGTGTGCTCCATCAGCACGATGACGCGGCCCACGCCGGCGACCAGGTCCATCGCGCCGCCCATGCCCTTGACCATCTTGCCGGGGATCATCCAGTTGGCCAGGTCGCCTTTCTCGCTGACCTGCATCGCGCCGAGGATCGCCAGGTTGATCTTGCCGCCGCGGATCATCGCGAAGGAATCGGCCGACGAGAAGATCGACGAGCCGGCCAGGGTGGTCACGGTCTGCTTGCCGGCGTTGATCAGGTCGGGGTCGACTTCGTCCTCGGTCGGGAAGGGACCGATGCCCAGCAGCCCGTTCTCGGACTGCAGCCAGACTTCCATGTCGGCGGGCACGTGATTGGCCACCAGCGTCGGCAGGCCGATGCCGAGGTTCACGTAATAGCCGTTCTTCAGTTCACGGGCCGCGCGCGCGGCCATTTCGTCTCGGGTCCAGGCCATTCGTCTCTCCTCAGCGAGCGGGGCGGGTGGTGCGCTGCTCGATGCGCTTTTCCGGGGTCGGGTTGTGCACGATCCGGTGCACGTAGATGCCGGGCAGGTGGATCGCGTCGGGGTCGATCTCGCCGGTCGGCACGATGACCTCGACCTCGGCCACGGTGATCTTGCCGGCCATCGCCACGTTCGGGTTGAAGTTGCGGGCGGTGCGGCGGAACACCAGGTTGCCCGCGCGGTCGGCCATCCAGGCCTTGACCAGCGACACGTCGGGCACCAGCGAGCGCTCCATCACGTACTTGCGGCCCTCGAACTCGCGGATCTCCTTGCCCTCGGCCACGATCGTGCCCACGCCGGTCTGGGTGAAGAAGGCCGGGATGCCCGCCCCGCCGGCGCGCAGCTTCTCGGCGAGCGTGCCTTGCGGCGTGAACTCGAGCTCCAGTTCGCCGGCCAGGTACTGGCGCTCGAACTCCTTGTTCTCGCCCACGTAGCTGGCGATCATCTTGCGGATCTGGCGCGTGGCCAGCAGCTGCCCCAGCCCGAAGCCGTCGACGCCGGCATTGTTCGAGATGCAGGTCAGGTTCTTCACGCCGGAGTCGCGCAGCGCGGCGATCAGCGCTTCGGGGATGCCGCACAGGCCGAAGCCGCCGACCGCGATCATCTGGCCGTCGCGGACGATGTCCGCCAGCGCTTCGGCGGCGCTTGGGTAAACCTTGCTCATCGGATTCCTCGGTGGGTCGTCGGACGTTGGCGGATTATAAGGGCGGGTGAGCGACTCCCTGCCCGCGGCCAGTCGATCGCTCCGGGCGCAGGGTCGCTAGAATCCTGCGGGAACGTTCTCGAGGAGCATCGCCGATGCCGGGCAATCGATTCGGAAGGGCCGGTCCCGGCCCGCAAGGGCCGCAGGACGAAAACCCGTCCGCCGGCGGCGGCGACCCCGGCATCGGCCTCGCCCTGCGGCTCGAACGCGAGCTCGATGCGCTGTCGGCCGACGTGGCGCGCAGCTTGCGCGACGAGATCGGTCCGCAGCTGACCGGCTTGCGCACGCTCGCGGCCTCGCTCGAGTCGCGGCTGGCGGGCAGCGAGCCGACGCTGTCGCCGCTGGCCGCCGTGGTGCTGAGCCAGGCCGATTCCCTGATCGAATCGGTGCGCGCGCTGGTGGCCCGGGTGCGCCCCGATGCCTTGTCCTGCGGCGGCCTGCCCGAGGCGCTGCGGGCGCTGGCCGCGGACTGGCGGCTGAGGCGTCCCGGCTGCCGCGTGGAGGTGCTGCTCGACCCGCCCGACGATACCGGCTTCGGCCTCGCCAGCCCGGCGATCGAGACGGCCGCGCTGCAGGCCGCGGCGGCCGCTTTCGAGCGGGCGCTCGGCGCAGGGGCCGCCACCGGCATCGTGCTCGCGGCCTCGCGCAGCGATGCGCGACTGGTGCTGCAGATCGAGCACGACGGCGCGGGGCCCGGCGTCGCCAAAGGGAGTGCGGCCGTGCCGGCCTGGTTCGCGTCCGCGCAGGCCCGGATCGCCGCGCTGGGCGGCGAATCCCAGGTCGAGCGAGGAGAGCTCGGCGGCACCTCGATCGTGGTCCGGCTTCCCTGGCAGGCGGCCGCGGGCGCGCTGCCCGGCGGGGCCGGCTCGCCTGTATAATCGCGCTTTACCGGCGGACCTTCATGACCAAATTCGTATTCGTCACCGGTGGCGTGGTGTCCTCTCTCGGCAAGGGCATCGCCGCCGCGTCGATCGCCGCGCTGCTCGAGTCGCGCGGCATCCGGGTCACCCTGCTCAAGCTCGACCCGTACATCAACGTCGATCCGGGCACGATGAGCCCGTTCCAGCACGGCGAGGTCTTCGTCACCGAAGACGGCGCCGAAACCGACCTCGACCTCGGCCACTACGAACGTTTCGTGTCGTCGCGCATGCGGCGCTGGAACAACTTCACCACCGGCCAGATCTACGAGTCGGTGATCAAGAAGGAGCGGCGCGGCGAGTACCTCGGCCGAACCGTGCAGGTGATCCCGCACATCACCAACGAGATCCAGGCCTTCATCGAGCGCGGGGCGGGCATCGGCACGCCCGAGGCCGCGCAGGTGGCCATCGTCGAGATCGGCGGCACGGTCGGCGACATCGAATCGCTGCCCTTCCTCGAGGCGGTCCGGCAGATGAGCCTGAAGCTCGGCCGCGGCAACGCCTGCTTCGTGCACCTCACGCTGGTGCCCTTCATCGCGTCGGCCGGCGAGCTGAAGACCAAGCCGACCCAGCACTCGGTTCAGAAGCTTCGCGAGATCGGGATCCTGCCCGACATGCTGATGTGCCGCGCCGATCGGCGCATCCCCGACGACGAGCGGGCCAAGATCTCGCTGTTCTCCAACGTGCCGCTCGACTCGGTGATCTCCGTCTGGGATGCCACCAGCATCTACAAGATCCCGCGCATGCTGCACGAGCAGGGCGTCGACCGCACGCTGTGCGAGATCCTGCGCCTGGACACGAAGCCGGCCGACCTGTCGGTCTGGGACAGTCTGGTCCACGCGCTCGAGCATCCCGAGCGCGAGGTCCGCATCGCCATGGTCGGCAAGTACGTCGACCTGACCGAGTCCTACAAGTCGCTGTCCGAGGCCCTGATCCACGCCGGCATCCACACGAAGAGCCGGGTGAGCATCGAGTACATCGACTCCGAGCGCATCGAGGCCGAGGGCACGGGCATGCTCGAAGGCTTCGACGCCATCCTCGTGCCCGGCGGCTTCGGCAAGCGCGGGGTCGAGGGCAAGATCGCCGCGATCCGCTTCGCGCGCGAGCGCGGCGTGCCCTACCTGGGCATCTGCCTGGGCATGCAGCTGGCCGTGATCGAGTTCGCGCGCGACGTCTGCGGCCTGCAGAACGCCAACAGCACCGAGTTCGATCCGGGCACACCGCACCCGGTGGTGGGCCTGATCACCGAATGGCTGGATCGCGAGGGCCGCGTTGAGAAGCGCGGCGCCGACTCCGACCTCGGCGGCACGATGCGCCTGGGCGCGCAGCGCTGCCCGATCGTCCCCGGCACGCTCACCGCGTCGATCTACGGCGAGTCGGTCAACGAACGGCATCGCCATCGCTACGAGGTCAACAACCACTACGTGTCGCAGCTGGAGCAGGCCGGCCTGGTCGTGTCGGCGCGCACGCCGAGCGAGCAGCTCACCGAGGTGATCGAGCTGCCCCGCAGCGGGCCGCTGGCCCACCCCTGGTTCGTCGGCGTGCAGTTCCACCCCGAGTTCACCTCCACGCCCCGCGACGGCCATCCGCTGTTCCGGGCCTACATCGAGGCCGCGCTGGCGCGAGCGGGCCAGGCCGCTGTGGTTCGCGCGGAATCCGCGGCCGTGGCCGTTTCCGCGGCCGCCGGCTGAGCCCGGTCGCGGCAAGCGGGAGGACAGTCACCCCATGAAGCTGTGCAACTTCGAAGCCGGCCTGGACCGGCCGCTGTTCCTGATCGCCGGACCCTGCGCGATCGAGAGCCTCGAGCTCGCGATCGACACCGCGGGCCGCTTGAAGGAAATCACCTCGGCGCTCGGCGTGCCGTTCATCTACAAGTCCTCGTTCGACAAGGCCAACCGAAGCTCGGGCAAGTCCTTTCGAGGGCCGGGGCTCGACGAAGGCCTGAAGATCCTCGACACCGTGCGCAGCCGGATCGGCGTGCCGGTGCTCACCGACGTGCACGAGATCGACCAGGTCCGCCCGGTGGCCGACGTGGTCGACGTGCTGCAGACGCCCGCCTTCCTGGTGCGCCAGACCGATTTCATCCGCGCGGTGGCCACCGCCGGGCGGCCGGTCAACATCAAGAAGGGGCAGTTCCTCGCGCCCCACGACATGAAGAACGTGGTCGACAAGGCGCGCGAGGCCGCGATCGAGACGGGCGGCGACGGCGACAACATCATGGTCTGCGAGCGCGGCGCCTCGTTCGGCTACAACAACCTGGTCTCGGACATGCGCTCGCTCGCGATCATGCGCGAGACCGGCTGCCCGGTCGTGTTCGACGCCACCCACTCGGTGCAGCTGCCCGGCGGGCAGGGCACGTCCTCCGGCGGCCAGCGCGAGCACGTGCCGGTGCTGGCCCGCGCGGCGGTGGCCGCCGGCGTGTCCGGGCTGTTCATGGAAACCCACCCCGATCCGGCGCGTGCGCTGTCCGACGGCCCGAACGCCTGGCCGCTCGACCGGATGGCCGAGTTGCTGGGCACGCTGTGCGAGATCGACCGACTGGTCAAGCGAACCGGCTTCGCCGAAACCGGGCTCGCGGGCTGAGCCCGGCGCCGCTGCCGGCCGCGCCGCGAACGACGACAGGAATACAGGAGCAAGGATGACCGCCTACGTGATCGCCGATGTGAAGGTGTCCGACCCCGAGAAGTACAAGGGCTACATGGCGCTGAGCCCCGAGGCCGTGCGCGCGGGCGGCGGCGAGTTCGTCGTGCGCGGCGGCGCGCACCAGGTGCTCGAAGGCGATTGGCGCCCGAACCGGATGGTCGTGCTGAAGTTCCCGAGCTACGAGCAGGCGAAGGCCTTCTACGACTCGGCGCTCTACCGCCAGGCGCGCGACGCGCGCGCCGGCGCCACCGAATTCTTCAACATGGTCGTGGTTCAGGGAGTGGACGAGCAATGAGTTCGATCGTCGACATCATCGGTCGCGAGATCATCGATTCGCGCGGCAATCCCACCGTCGAGTGCGACGTGCTGCTCGAGTCGGGCGTCCTGGGTCGTGCCGCCGTGCCGTCCGGCGCGTCCACCGGCTCGCGCGAGGCCATCGAGCTGCGCGACGGCGACAAGTCGCGCTGGCTGGGCAAGGGCGTGCTGACCGCCGTCGAGAACATCAACACCGAGATCTCCGAGGCCATCATGGGCCTGGATGCCTCGGAGCAGGCCTACATCGACCGCACGCTGATCGACCTCGACGGCACCGAGAACAAGGCTCGCCTGGGCGCCAACGCCACGCTGGCCGTCTCGATGGCGGTGGCGCGCGCGGCGGCCGAGGAGTCGGGCCTGCCGCTCTACCGCTATTTCGGCGGCTCGGGCGCGATGTCGCTGCCGGTGCCGATGATGAACGTCATCAACGGCGGCGCGCACGCGAACAACAACCTCGACATGCAGGAGTTCATGATCCTGCCGGTCGGGGCGCCCAGCTTCCGCGAGGCGCTGCGCTACGGCGCCGAGGTCTTTCACGCGCTCAAGAAGCTGATCCACGACCGCGGCATGTCGACCGCGGTGGGCGACGAAGGCGGCTTCGCGCCCAGCGTGAAGAACCACGAGGCGGCGATCCAGCTGATCCTCGAGGCCATCGCCGCCGCGGGCTACGAGCCGGGCCGCGACGTGGCGCTGGGCCTCGACTGCGCGGCGTCCGAGTTCTTCCGCGACGGCAAGTACGCGCTGGAGGGCGAGGGGCTCACGCTGTCCTCGGGCGACCTGACCAACCTGCTGGCCACCTGGTGCGACCGCTACCCGATCATCTCGATCGAGGACGGCATGGCCGAGAACGACTGGGAAGGCTGGAAGCTGCTGACCGACGCGCTGGGCGACCGGGTGCAGCTGGTGGGCGACGACCTGTTCGTCACCAACACGAAGATCCTTCAGAAGGGCATCGACGAGGGCATCGCCAACTCGATCCTCATCAAGATCAACCAGATCGGCACGCTCACCGAGACCTTCGCCGCCATCGAGCTGGCCAAGCGCTACAACTACACCGCGGTCGTCTCGCACCGCTCCGGCGAGACCGAGGACACCACGATCGCCGACATCGCGGTGGCCACGAACGCGCTGCAGATCAAGACCGGGTCGATGAGCCGCAGCGACCGCATCGCCAAGTACAACCAGCTGCTGCGGATCGAGGAAGACCTCGGCGAGATCGCCTCGTATCCCGGCCGCTCCGCGTTCTACAATCTGCGCTGAGCGCCGCGCGCCCAGTCCCCTCCGGGCGCGCTGCCTGCAAACGAACGACGGGCGACCCCCTGCGATGCGCATCCTGGCCGTGGTCCTCTCCGGACTGCTGATCCTGATCCAGTACCCGCTGTGGCTGGGGAAGGGCGGCTGGCTGCGCGTCTGGGAGCTCGATCGCCAGGTGGCGCACCAGCGCGGGATCAACGGCCGGCTGTCGGCGCGCAACGAGGCGCTGGCCGCCGAGGTGGCCGACCTGCGCGAGGGCAGCCGCGCGGTCGAGGAGCGCGCCCGCTACGATCTCGGCATGATCCGGCCCGGCGAGATCTTCGTGCAGATCAACGAGACGCCCACCCGGATGCCCTCGCTCTCCGGCGAGGTGCGCACCGCGGCCAGCCGGCTGGACTGAGGCGGGCGACGTGGGCCGGCCCTGGTGGTGAGCCTGCCCCTGGTGCTGAGCCGGCGCTAGTGGTGGGTGGCCGTGCCGGGGGCCAGGTCGCCGGCCTGCGCGAACACTACGCCGCAGTCCACCGGATCGAAGCGCCAGAGCTCGTTGCAGTAATCGCAGCGCACCTCGACCGAGCCGCGTTCGGCCAGGATGCCGTCGACCTCCTCGCGGCCCAGCATCTTCAGCATGCCCACCACCTTGTCGCGCGAGCAGTTGCAGGCGAAGTGGACACCGCGGCCGTCGAAGGCGTGCAGCGCTTCCTGCCAGAAGAGGCGTTCCAGCACCTTCGCGGGGGCGAGGCCGAGGAGTTCCTCGGGGGTGATCGTTTCCGCCAGCCGCTGCATCCGGTTCCAGCCGTCCTCGTCGTCGGCGGCGCCCGTGCCGCCTTCGCCGGGCAGGCGCTGCAGCAGCAGGCCGACCGCGCGTCGCTCGTCGGCAGCCAGCCAGAGCCGCGTCGGCAGCTGCTCCGACTGCTGCATGTAGCGCTCGAGCATCTCCGCCACCGAGTTGCCGTCGAAGGGCACGATGCCCTGCCAGGGCTGGCGGTTCGGCGATTCGCCGCGCGGGTCGAGCGTGACCACGAAGCGGCCGCCGTCTTGCGCGTTCACCAGCGAGGCGAGCGAGGCGTCGTGGGCGATGGGCCCGTGCTCGTCGCGCAGCTTGACCGTGGCGCGGTAGCTGCCGTCGGTCAGGCACTCGACCACGAAGAGCGAGACCGGCCCGTCGCCGTGGATCTGCACCACCATCGCGCCGTCGAACTTCAGCGTGGCGGCGAGCAGCAGGGACGCGGCGGAGAGCTCGCCGAGTCGGTCCCGCACCGCCGGCGGCAGCTCGTGACGGGCCACCACCTCGCGCCAGGATTCATCGAGCGAGACGATCTCGCCGCGCACCGGCGCGCCTTTCAACAGGAAACGTTCGACCCGGTCGGTCATCGATCCGGGCCTCAGACGCGGTTCAGCGCTTCGCGGTAATAGCGGGCGCGCTCGACATAGGTGCGCGTGCCCGCGCGGATCCGGGCGACATCCTCGTCGGTGAGCTGGCGCACGACCCGGCCCGGGGCGCCGAGCACCACGCTGCGGTCGGGGATCTCCTTGCCCTCGCCGATCAGCGCGCCGGCGCCGATCAGGCACTCCCGGCCGATCTTCGCGCCGTTCAGCACGATGGCCTGGATGCCGATCAGCGAGCCGTCGCCGATCGTGCAGCCGTGCAGCATGGCCTGGTGCCCCACGGTGACCCATTCGCCGATGCGCAGCGGCGAGCCGGGATCGGTGTGCAGCACCGCGTTCTCCTGCACGTTGCTGTTGGCGCCGACGATGATCGGCTCGTTGTCGCCGCGCAGCGCCGCGCTGAACCAGACGCTGGCGTTCTCGTGCAGCTCGACGAGCCCGAGCAGGTCGGCCGAATCGGCGACCCAGGCGGTGGGGTGGATGGAGGGGACGCGTTCACCGAGTCGATAGACGGCCATGGTCGGGTTCCTGGAGGGTTCTTCGGGTGAGGGATGGCGCCGAGTTTAACGCGCCGCTCCGGTCCGCCTCGCGGCCAGGTCCGGATGCGGTGCCGAGGCCGGCGTGGCGTGGCGGGCAGGGAAGCCGGGCGGGAAGCTGTCCGCGCCCAGCGCCCGGTCGAGCAGCCAGCGCAGGCTCGCGCCCACGTCCATGCCCTGGCGCCCGCCCACGCGCACCGGCGTGAGCGGCTGCAGGCCGGGGTTGGGGCTGAGCGCCGCCACCGCGAACGCGAACACGTAGTACGGCTCCTGGCCCATCCGCAGGTCGGTGAGCACGATCCGGCCTTCGCGCTCGGCCAGCCGCCAGAAGCCGTGCGTGAAGCGGGTCATCCGCTCGACCGCGGGCAGCTCGCGCACCTGGGCGTGCAGCGGCAGGCCGCGCTCGAAGCTCGCGAACCGGGGCGCGCGGGCGCCGTCGAGCAGCGAGACGAAGCCTTCGTCGTAGCGCTCGCCGCGCATCACCACCACGCGCCAGAGCACGGTGTTGAAGGCGGTGGGCGTGACCAGCATCGGCACCTCGCGCGCGGCGGGGTCGCCGGCCGCGGCCAGCGCGCTGCGCACCCGGTCCTCGACGATCGTCTGGGCCAGCACGCTCCAGCCCAGGTAGCAGGTGGACAGGAGCAGGCCGATGGCATTGGCGCGCAGGCGCCCTGGCGCGCCGCGCCGCGCCAGCGAAACGGCCAGGCCGATCAGCAGCGGCAGCGTGTAGAGCGGGTCGATGATGAAGATGCTGCCCACGCCCCAGGGCCAGTCGCTGAAGGGCAGGGCGAGCTGGGTGCCGTAGACGGTCATCGCGTCGAGCAGCGGGTGCGTGACCAGGACCAGCCAGGTGGCAAGCCACCAGCGCCCGAATCGGTCGCGCTCGCGGGCGAGCACGGCCGCCAGGCCGGCGAGCACCGGCGAGGCCAGCGTGAGCCAGAACAGCGCGTGGGTCTCGGCGCGGTGCAGCGTCATGTTCGACACCGCATCGCCGTGGTCGATCATCGCGTCCAGGTCGGACAGGGTGCCGCACAGCCCGCCCCACAGCGCGGCCTTCCACGGCGCGGTCCGGCGGCCCATCGTGGCCACGCCGACCGCCGCGCCGAGCGCGATCTGGGAAACCGAATCCATCGTGATCCTTCGCGAGCCGGTGACTCAGTCGCGAGGCGGAGGCTCGGCGCCGCCCGCCTCGAGCGCGCGTTCCTCCTCGCGCAGCCGCAGCACCCGCCGCTGGACCTTGCCGGTGGTGGTCATCGGCAGCTCGTCGATGAACTCGATTTCCTTCGGGTACTCGTAGGGCGCGAGCTTGCCGCGCACGTGCTGCTGCAGCTCGGCGACCAGCGCATCGCCGGCCTCGCGGCCCGGCGCCAGCACCACGTAGGCCTTGACCAGGTTGCCGCGCTCGGGATCGGGCTTGGGCACCACGGCGGCGTTGCCGACCGCGGGATGCTGCACCAGGCAGTTCTCGATCTCGCTGGGACCGATCCGGTAGCCGGCCGACTTGAACATGTCGTCGGCGCGGCCGCCGTACCAGAGGTAGCCGTCGGCATCCATCGTGGCCAGGTCGCCGGTGCGCCACCAGTCTCCGGCCAGCTTGGCGCGGGTGGCCGGCTCGTTGCGCCAGTAGCCCAGGAAGAAGACCGGGTCGGGGTGCCCGTGCCGGTCGAAGCGATTCACCGCGACTTCGCCGAGCTCGCCCGGCGGCAGCTCGCGGCCGGCGTCGTCGATCAGCGCGACCCGGTGCCCGGGGTAGGGGCGTCCGATCGAGCCCGGACGGGCCGGCCAGCGCAGCGCCGAGTTGCCGACGATGTAGTTCGCTTCGGTCTGGCCGTACATCTCGTTGACGGAGAGACCGAACGCGTCGCGGCACCAGTCGAACAGCGTGGCGCCGACCGATTCGCCGGCGCTCATGATGGCGCGCAGCGCGAGCGACCGGCCGCGGCCGGGCGTCGGGTCGTGCTTCATCATCATCTTCAGGGCCGTCGGGAACAGGAAGGCGTTGGTGACGCGGTGGCGCTCGATCAGCTCGCAGGCGCGTTCGGGGCCGAAGCGCCCGGCGCCGGCCACGATCGGCATGCCGAAGTAGAGCGTGGGGAGGAGCGCGTCCATCAGTCCACCGGTCCAGGCCCAGTCGGCCGGCGACCAGAAGACGTCGCCCTCGAGCGGGAACCAGTCCTGCGAGGCCACGAAACCGGGAAGGTTGCCGATGATCGCCGAATGCGGGATCAGCGCGCCCTTGGGCGGGCCGGTGGTGCCGCTCGTGTAGATCAGGACGGCCGCGTCGGCCGCCTGCGTGCGCACCGGCGCGAAGCGGTCGCTGCCGCGGGCCAGCAGGCTGTCCCAGTCGAGCTCGCCGTTCGCCCCGGGGCCGCCGGCAGGACCCACCGCGATCAGGTGCCGCAGGCAGTCGGGCCGCGCCGCCCGTACTGCCTCGAGATGGCCGGCGTCGACGATGGCGGCCACCGCCTCGCTGTTCTCCAGCCGGTACTGCAAGGCGTCCGGGCCGAACAGGATGGACAGCGGCATCGCGATCGCGCCGAGCCGGTAGATCGCGAAGTGCGCCACCGCGGTCTCCGGTCGCTGCGGAAGCACGATCGCGACCCGGTCGCCGCGCTTGACGCCCAGCGCGGCCAGCGCGTTGGCGAGGCGGTTGGCCGCCCGATGCAGGTCCCGATAGCTGGTGGTCTCCACGCGGCCGTCGCCGCGGTCGAACACGATCGCGGTCCGGCCGGGCGAGCGCGCCCAGCGCGCGCAGCAGAGCTCGGCGATGTTCGTTCGCGCAGGCACCTGCCAGCGGAAGCCGGCGTGCAGGGCCTCGTAGTCGTCTCGCGTCGGTGCCATCCGCGTCGCTTCCTATAATGGGGGCTGGGAGCGATATTGTGCCAAGCCAGACCGATCCGGATACCGAAGTCCTTTCACCAGCCGAAACCGCAGGCGGCATGCCGGCCGCCTACCGCCCGAAACGCCCGAGCGAGTCCGGGTTCCTGGAGGTTCGCGGCCTGCGTTACCACCTGCGCCGGTGGCCGGCCGTCCCCGTGGCCGAGGACTCGGACGAGGACGTCGTCGACGGCCCCGCCCGCACCGTGTTCCTGCTGCACGGCTGGATGGACGTGTCGGCCTCGTTCCAGTTCGTGGCCGATTTGTTGCCCGCCAACTGGACCCTGCTCGCGCCGGACTGGCGCGGCTTCGGCCTGAGCGAGCGGCCGGCGGCGGACTGCTACTGGTTTCCCGACTATCTGGCGGACCTCGATCGTCTGCTCGACATCCTCGCGCCGGGCGAGCCGGTCGACCTGGTGGCGCACAGCATGGGCGGCAACGTGGCCGCGCTGTACGCAGGCGTGCGGCCCGAGCGGGTGCGCAAGCTGGTCAACCTGGAAGGCGTCGGCATGCCGGCCTCGCGGCCCGGGCAGGCGCCCGACCGTTATCGCGAGTGGCTCGACGCCTTGCGCGCGGGGCCTTCCTTGCGCGACTACGACTCGCGCGAGGCGGTCGCTGCCCGGCTGATGAAGAACAACCCGCGCCTGCGCCCCGACCAGGCCGCCTTCCTGGCGCAGCACTGGGGCGTGGCGCAGCCGGACGGCCGCTTCGCGCTGGCGGGCGACCCGGCGCACCGGCTGGTCAACCCGGTGCTCTACCGGGTCGATGAAGTCACCGAGGTGTGGCGCCGGATCGAGGCCGACGTGCTGTGGGTGCTCTCCGAGCATGCCAACGACTGGCACGCCTTCGTGAAGGAGCCCGAGTACCGGCAGCGCCTGAGCGCAATCCGCAGGCTGTCCCGCGCCACGGTGGCCGGAGCGGGGCACATGATGCATCACGACCGGCCCGAGGCGGTCGCGACGCTGATCCGGGAGTTCCTGTCGTGATCGCCCCGATCGCCTTCGACGCCGACCTGCACTGCCATTCCCGCGTCTCCGACGGGATGCTCGCGCCCGCGCAGGTGGTGAGCCGCGCCCACGCGGCAGGCGTGCGGCTGCACGCGCTGACCGACCACGACGAGCTGGCCGGCATCCCCGAAGCGGCCGCCGAGGCCCGCCGGCTGGGCATGGCCTTCGTGGCCGGGGTGGAGATCTCGGTCAGCTGGGGCGGCGAGACCATCCACGTGGTGGGCCTGCGCGTGGATCCGGACGAGCCGACGCTGGTCGAGGGCCTGGCGCGCACCCGCGCCGGCCGCGACGCCCGCGCCCGCGAGATGGGCGAGCAGCTCG
>MEEC01000024.1 GCA_001724315.1 Lautropia sp. SCN 70-15
GATCATGGCGGTCGTGTGGGTGCTCGGCATCTCGCGCGCGCCGACGCTGCCGCTGGCGCTCGGCGTGGTCGTGCTCACCGGCCTGTGCTTCGGCGCGATCGGCCTGTGCTTCAACGCGCTGGCGCGCGGCTACGATTTCTTCACCTACTACTTCACGCTGATCATGACGCCGATGATCTTCCTGTCGGGCGTCTACTATCCGGTGAGCGCGCTGCCCGACTGGCTGGCGCCGGTGGCGGGCGCCTTGCCGCTGGCCGCGGCGGTCGAGCTGGCCCGGCCGCTGGTCATCGGCGAGTGGCCGCAGGACTGGTTGCGCCCGCTGGCGACCCTGCTGGGCTTCGCCGGCGGCGCGCTCTACCTGGCCCTGGTGCTCACCCGCCGCCGCTTCGCGGCCTGAGGGCCGCGCAACTGTCGAGGCTGCCATGACGACCGAATCCGGCGCTCCGGGCGCCGAACGCGAGCTTCCCAGGCCCCAGCCCGTGGGTGTGACGCCGCCCGACGGCCTGCTCCTCGCCCTCACCACGATCGGGTCGCGCGAGGAGGCCGAGTCCATCGCGCGGACCCTGCTCGACGAGCGGCTGGTGGCCTGCGCCAACCTGCTGCCCGGCTGCCGCTCCCTCTACCTGTGGCAGGGCGCGCTCGAGGAGGCCGACGAAACGCTGGTGCTCTTCAAGACCACGCGCAACCGCTACCGGGCCTTCGAGGAAAGGCTGCGCGCGCTGCACCCCTACGAGCTGCCCGAGATCGTGGCGCTGTCGCCCGACGCGGTGCTGCCGGCCTACGCGGCCTGGGTCATCGGCGAGACGCGTCGGCGTCTGGCGCGATAGCGCCCGGGCTCGCGCTCGCGGGGGATCGCGCCGCCGTTCGCCGCGCGGTCCGCCGCCTGCCGAAGAGGGCCGACTCGTGGATGTAGGCGCGCGCCCGGAACAGCGCCAGCAGGCCGACGCCGATGGCGGCCATCCCGGCCATCGTCCACCAGAACCCTGCCTCGGAGTGCAGGCCCGGGATGAACTCGAAGTTCATCCCGAAGATGCCGGTGATCAGGGTCAGCGGCAGGAAGACTGCCGTGATGGCGGTCAGCGTGCGCATCACCTCGTTGGTCCTGTGGGCGGTGGCCGAGAAGTGCAGCTGCACCGCGGTTTCCAGCGACGACTCCATTCGCCGCGCGTGGCCCAGCACCCGGTCGATGTGCGACACCAGGTCGCTGGTGCGCACCTGCAGCGCCTCGCTCAGCCCGGGCAGCCCCGGGCCGTCGCCGGCCGGCGCGGCACCCTGCGGTCCGTTGCGCTCGAGCCGCTCGTCGCGCCACTCCTGGATCGCGTCGAGCTGCTCCTCGCACAGGTCCTGCAGGCGGCCGGCTTCGCGGCGCGCCTCCAGCAAGGGATACCAGTCGCGAAAGGGCCGCCGCGGATCCAGCAGCTCTCGCTGCCGGCGCTCGAAGGCCTCGGCCAGCGGCTGGCGCAGCTCGAGGTAGCGGTCGACCATCGCGTTCAGGATGCGCAGCATCAGCTCCTCGGGCGCCGCGGGCGGCCGGCTGGCGGCGGCGCGCGAGCCCAGCAGGCGCTCGCGGGTCGAGGCGAAGGAGCGGCTGTCGGCCGCCCGCACCGTGACGAGCAGGCGGTCGAACAGGAAGAAGGTCGCGGGCCGGGTCTTCAGGCGCGGCACTTCGCCGCCGGCTGCCTGATCGGGCAGGGTGGCGAGGCTGCGGAACACGATCATCTCGTAGTCCGCGGTGGCGTCGAAGTACGAAGGGTGGTTCGGGTTCTCGGCGTCGAGCAGATGCGCCTCGAACACGCTCACTCCGGTCAGCGCCTGCGCGGCGCCTGCCCAGGCCCGGGCCTCGTCGTGCGAGCAGTCGCACCACAGGAAGCCCGTCTCGGGCAGCCGGTCCGGCGCCTGCGCCAGCAGCGAGGCGCCGTCGGGGCGAACCGCGATGAAGTCGATCATCGTGCGCCGGGACGAGCCGCGAAGAGGCCGATCATCGTTCGCCGCGGCGGCGCCCGTCGCGGGGTGTCAGCGCGGCTCGCGCAGCCACTGCGCGACGTCGAGCGAGAAGTAGGTCAGGATGCCGTCGGCGCCGGCGCGCCGCATCGCGAGCAGCGACTCGAGCACCACCTGCCGCTCGTCGAGCCAGCCGTTGGCCGCCGCCGCCTTGAGCATGGCGTACTCGCCGCTCACCTGGTACACGAAGGTCGGCACGCGGAAGCTGTCCTTCACCCGGCGCACGATGTCCAGGTAGGGCATGCCCGGCTTGACCATGACCATGTCGGCGCCTTCCTGCAGGTCGAGCGCCACCTCGCGCAGGGCCTCGTCGGAGTTGGCCGGGTCCATCTGGTAGTTCTTCTTGTTGCTCTTGCCGAGGTTCGCGGCCGAGCCCACCGCGTCGCGGAAGGGCCCGTAGAAGCCCGACGCGTACTTGGCAGAGTAGGCCATGATCCGGGTGTGGATCGCGCCGGCGCCCTCGAGCGCCTGGCGGATCGCGCCGATCCGGCCGTCCATCATGTCCGACGGCGCCACGATGTCGACGCCGGCCTCGGCCTGCGCCAGCGCCTGCCGGATGAGGATCTCGACCGTGGGGTCGTTCAGCACGTAGCCTTCGTCGTCGAGCACGCCGTCCTGGCCGTGGCTGGTGTAGGGGTCGAGCGCCACGTCGGTCAGCACGCCCAGCTCCGGAAAGCGGCGCTTGAGCTCGGCCACCACGCGCGGCACCAGCCCTTCCGGGTTGGCGGCCTCGGCGCCGTCCGGCGTCTTGAGCGCCGGATCGATGACCGGGAACAGGGCCATGCAGGGCACGCCCAGCGTCAGGCAGCGCTCGGCCACCGGCAGCAGCAGGTCGAGGCTCAGGCGCTCGACGCCGGGCATGGACGGCACCGCCTGCCGCTTGTTCGTCCCTTCGTGCACGAAGACCGGGTAGATCAGGTCATCTGGCGACAGTGAGTGCTCGCGCACCATGCGACGGGTGAAGTCGTCGCGACGGTTTCGACGCATCCGGGTGGCGGGAAACTGCTGGAGGAAACGGCTCGATTCGGTCATGGCGTCGGGTTCCTTGGAGTGCCTTGCTGCGTGTCTTCGCCTTGCTGCGCGTCTGCGTGGTCGCGCGCCGCGATCGCCTCGATCGCCTCGCCGAGCACCGCTTCGAGCCAGCCCCGGGCCTGCTCGAGGCCGAGCCCGGTGGTCGACGAGAACGCGAGCAGGGACACCGGATTGGGCAGCCGCGCCTCGCGCAGGGCCGCCTCGACCGTGTCCAGCGCCTGGCGCTGCTGAGCGCGGCCGAGCTTGTCGGACTTGGTGAGGATGACCAGCACCGGCACGTCGGGGCGAATCCAGCGCAACAGGGCGCGATCGAGCTCGGTCACGCCGCGCCGGACGTCCATCACCAGGACCACCGCGCACAGCGCGTCGCGCACCTGCAGGTAGCGGCCGGCGAGCTGGTCCCACTCGCGCTTGACCTCGAGCGGCGCGGCGGCGAAGCCGTAGCCTGGCGTGTCCACGATCAGGGCGAGCGGGCGATCGAGCTTCTCGGGGCCCAGCGCGAAGCAGTTCAGCGCCTGGGTGCGGCCAGGGGTCTTGCTGGCGAAGGCGAGCCGGCGGCGCTGGCACAGGGCGTTGATCGCCGACGACTTGCCGGCGTTCGAGCGGCCCACGAAGGCGACTTCGGGCAGCCCGTCGCGCGGCAGCTGGGCAAGCTTCGCGACGGTGGTGGCGAAGCGCGCGGTAGGCAGGAGGGAAGCCACGTGCGAAGGAGTCCGGCGAGTGCCCCCCGCAGATTGGGGCGGCGGCGGGGCCTATTGTACAATCCAGCGTTTGCGGGCCAGCCCCGCCGTGGCACGTGGCCGCGGCCGGTCGGGTCCTCGTCATTGCCTTTCCGGGTCAACTCATGCTTCGTACCAGCATCGTCGTCGCAGTCGCGTTTGCCGCTCCGCTGGCCGTCCAGGCCCAGAACACCAAGCCCGATCCTGCGCAGGGGCGCAAGACCGCCGAAACGGTCTGCGCAGCCTGCCACGGCGCAGACGGCAACAGCAGCACCCCTGCCAACCCGAACCTCGCCGGCCAGCACTACGACTACCTGTACAAGCAGCTCGCCAACTTCAAGGTGAAGGAAGGCGCCAAGCAGGCCGAGCGCGCCAACGCGGTCATGGCCGGCTTCGCCGCCATGCTCTCCGAGGCCGACATGCGCAACGTGTCCGCCTGGTACGCGTCGCAGAAGCTCAAGCCGGCGGCGGCCAAGAACAAGGACCTGGTCGAGCTGGGCCAGAAGATCTATCGCGCGGGCATCGCCGACAAGGGCGTGCCGGCCTGCTCGGGTTGCCACAGCCCGAACGGCGCGGGCATGCCGGCCCAGTATCCGCGGCTGCAGGGCCAGTACGCCGAGTACACCGAGGCCCAGCTGGTCGCCTTCCGCCAGGGCGAGCGCCTGAACAGCGCGCAGATGAGCGCGATCGCGGCCCGGATGTCCGACCGCGAGATCAAGGCCGTCTCCGACTACATCGCCGGCCTGCGGTAAGCTCGCCCCGTTCACCGCGACCTCGCGGTGAAGGAGGGTGTCATGCTTGTCCGCTTCGCTCACCGGAACGACCCGCTCGCTTCGGAAATCACCCCGCAGACGGTCTATCGCGGCCGCCGCGACATCCTGAAGGCCGCCGCGCTGGCGGCCGGCTCGGGCGCGCTGGCCGGGCTTCCTTCCGCGACGCTCGCCGCGCCGCTGGCGCCCCCCGCATCGAGCGCCGCGCCGCGGCTGTCCGCCGCCACCAGCCCGCTCTCGACCGCCGAGCCGCCGACGCCCTACAAGGACGTCACCGGCTACAACAACTTCTACGAGTTCGGCACCGACAAGGACGATCCCGCGCGCTACGCGAAGTCGCTGAAGACGCGGCCGTGGACGGTCGTGGTCGAAGGCGAGGTCGCGAAGCCGCGCATGTTCGGCATCGACGAGCTGATGAAGCTCGCTCCCCTCGAGGAGCGCATCTACCGGATGCGCTGCGTCGAGGGCTGGTCGATGGTCATTCCCTGGATCGGTTATCCGCTGTCGGCGCTGATCGAGCAGGTCCAGCCCACCGGCAACGCGAAGTACATCGAGTTCTACACGCTGGCCGATCCGAAGCAGATGCCCGGCCTGTCGTCGTCGGTGCTCGCCTGGCCCTATGTCGAAGGGCTCCGCATGGACGAGGCGATGCACCCGCTCACGCTGCTCACGCTGGGCCTCTACGGCGAGGTGCTGCCGAACCAGAACGGCGCGCCGGTGCGCATGGTCGTGCCCTGGAAGTACGGCTTCAAGAGCGGCAAGTCGATCGTGAAGATCCGCTTCGTCGAGAAGCAGCCGGTCACCAGCTGGTACCGCGCCGCGCCGCACGAGTACGGCTTCTACTCGAACGTGAATCCCGAGGTCGCGCATCCGCGCTGGTCGCAGGCCAGCGAGCGGCGCATCGGCGAGGACGGCTTCCTCCAGCGCAAGCGTCCCACGCTGATGTTCAACGGCTATGCGGACCAGGTCGCTTCGCTCTACGCCGGCATGGACCTGCGCAAGAACTTCTGATGGCCCCCCGGGCCGGCCTGCCGCGCTGGCTGAAGCCGGCGGTCTTCCTGCTGTCGCTGCTGCCGCTGGCCCGGCTGTTCCTGCTCGGCTTCGCCGGCGAGCTCGGCGCCAACCCGGTCGAGTTCGTGACCCGCTCCACCGGCACCTGGGCGCTGGTCATGCTCTGCCTCACGCTGGCGGTCACGCCGCTGCGACGGCTGAGCGGCTGGAACGCGCTGGTGAGGCTGCGCCGGATGCTGGGCCTGTTCGCCTTCTTCTACGCGTCGCTGCACTTCACCGTGTTCCTGTGGCTGGAGCACTGGTTCGACGTGGCGGCCATGCTGCTCGACGTGCTCGAGCGGCCCTTCGTGACCGCCGGCTTCCTGGCCTTCCTGCTGATGCTGCCGCTGGCCGCCACCTCCACCCAGGCGATGGTCAGGCGGCTGGGCTCGCGCTGGCAGGCGCTGCACCGGCTGGTCTACCTGATCGCGCCCCTGGCGGTGCTGCACTTCTGGTGGCACAAGGCCGGCAAGAACGACTTCGGCGAGCCGGCCTTCTACGGGGCGGTGGTCGCGCTGCTGCTGGCCGCGCGGCTGGTCGACCGGCGGCGCGGGCGCTGAACCCGGCTGCCGAATTCAGCCCGCGAGCTCGTCGGGCAGCCGGCGTTCGTGGGCGAACAGGTCCTCGACGCCCTCGCGCTCGCGCACCAGCACCGCCTTGTCGCCGCTGACCAGCACCTCGGCGCCGCGCGGCCGGGTGTTGTAGTTCGAACTCATCGCCATGCCGTAGGCGCCGGCCGACATGATCGCGAGCAGGTCGCCCTCGCCGATGGCGAGCCGGCGCCCCCGGGCGAGCCAGTCGCCCGATTCGCAGACCGGGCCGACCACGTCCCAGGCGGCGGCCTCGCGCGGCGCCGAGGCGTCGACCGGCAGCACGTCGTGCCAGGCCTCGTAGAGCGAGGGGCGCATCAGGTCGTTCATCGCGGCGTCTACGATTGCGAAGCGCCGGTCGGCGTTCGTCTTCAGGTACTCGACGCGGGTCAGCAGCACGCCGGCGTTGCCCACGATCGAGCGGCCGAACTCGAACAGCACCTCGAACTCGCGGCCGCGCGGATGGCGGTCGAGCCGCTCGAACACCGCCTGAAGCAACGCGGCGCGCGAGGGCGGGGTCTCGTCGTCGTAGCGGATGCCCAGCCCGCCGCCGAGATCGAGGTGCTTCAGCGCGATGCCCGCGGCCGCGAGCGTGTCGACCAGTTCGAGCACCTTGTCGAGCGCGGCCAGGAAAGGCTCGATCGTGGTGATCTGCGAGCCGATGTGGCAATCGATGCCGAGCACGTCGAGGTTCGGCAGCGAGGCGGCCAGCCGGTACACGCGCAGGGCTTCCTCGTGCGCGATGCCGAACTTGTTTTCGCGCAGGCCGGTGGAGATGTAGGGGTGGGTGCCCGCGTCGACGTCGGGGTTCACGCGCAGCGAGACCGGCGCCCGCCGTCCGAGCGCACCGGCGACCTCGTCCAGCCGCCGCAGCTCGCTCTCCGATTCGACGTTGAAGCAGCGCACGCCGACCTCGAGCGCGCGTTGCATCTCCGCGCGCGTCTTGCCGACGCCGGAGAACACGATCCGCGAGGCGTCGCCGCCGGCGGTCAGCACCCGTTCGAGCTCGCCGCCCGACACGATGTCGAAGCCCGCGCCGCGCCGGGCGAGCAGGTCGACGATCGCCAGGTTGGAGTTCGCCTTCAGCGCGTAGCAGACGAGCACCTTGCGGCCGGCCGCCGCACCCGCGAATTCGTCGAAGGCCGAGGCGATGGCCGCCTTCGAATAGACCCACGTGGGCGTGCCGAAGCGCTCGGCGATGTCGGCAAGCGCGACGTCTTCGGCCAGCAGCCGATGCTGGCGGTAGTGGAAGGCTTCCATGGCGATGGGGTCAGGATCGAGGAGAGGGGGGGCGCGGCAAGACGGCGTGGACCGGTCCGGGATCGGGCGACTGCGAAAGACGCTTCTTGGGCGGCGGCTGGTCGGGCAGGTAGAGCGGCCCGCGCTGCCCGCAGCCGGCGAGCAATGTCGCGCCCGCGAGCGCGGCCAGGATCGCGCAGCGCAGCGGGCGAACCCGAGAAAGACGCCCTGGATTCGCGAAGTCCACGAAGGCAGTCTAGCATGGGGCAAGGCCCGTCATTCCGGGCCCCGAACGCCGCAACGTGCGGCGTCTAGAACACCTGGTCGCGCACTTCGTCGACGTTCTCGCCGGTGGCCAGGCCGTCCTCGATGCCGATGGTCGCGACGCCCTGTCCGGGCCGCGTTTCGCTCAGGTAGTACTCGCCGTCGAGCCGGACCACGCCGCGCGGCGGGTTCTCGCCGGCCTCGGGCACGCCCTTCAGTGCGGTGGCCATGTAGTCGATCCAGATCGGCAGGGCCAGGCCGCCGCCGGTTTCCCGGTCGCCGAGCTTGCGCGGCTGGTCGAACCCGACCCAGGCCACGGCGGCCACGGTGGGCTGGTAGCCGGCGAACCAGGCGTCGTGCGAATCGTTGGTCGTGCCGGTCTTGCCGGCCAGGTCGCTGCGCTTGAGCGACTTCGCCCGGGTGGCCGTGCCGAAACGCACGACGCTGCGCAGCATGCTGTCCATCAGGAAGGCGTTGCGCGGATCGATCGCGCGGCGCGCCTCGTCGCCCGCGCGGGCCGGATGCGCCTGCGCCAGCACCCGGCCCGAGCCGTCGGTGATCCGCTCGACGATGTAGGGGTCGATCCGGTAGCCGCCGTTGGCGAACACCGAGACCGCCCCGACCATCTGCCAGGGCGTGACCGAGCCGGCGCCCAGCGCCATGGTCAGGAAGGCGGGGTGGCGAGCGGCGTCGAAGCCGAAGCGGGTGATGTAATCCTGGGCGTACTGTGGGCCGATCTCGTCGAGGACCCGGATCGAGACCATGTTCTTCGAGCGGGCGAGCGCGCTGCGCAGCGGCATCGGGCCCTCGTACTTGCCGTCGTAGTTCTTGGGCTCCCAGAGCTGCCCGCCGGTGACGGCAGGATCGACCCGGAACGGCGCGTCGTTGACGATCGTGCTGGTCATGATCCCCTTCTCGAGCGCCGCCGAATAGATGAAGGGCTTGAACGCCGAGCCCGGCTGGCGCCAGGCCTGGGTGACCCGGTTGAACTTGTTGCGCGAGAAGTCGAAGCCGCCGACCAGCGCCCGGACCGCGCCGTCGGTGGTGTTGGCGGCCACGAAGGCGCCCTGCACCTCGGGAAGCTGGGCGATCTCCCAATCGCCCTTCGCGTTCCGGGCAATGCGCACCACGGCGCCGCGCCGCAGCTGCAGCGCGGCAGGCGCCTTGGGTGCGAGCGCCCGCGCCACGAAGCGCAGGTTCTTCTGCTCGATGGCGATGGGCTCGCTGCCCTTGCCGCGGCTCACGGTCACCGCCTTCGGCGAGGCCTCCAGCACGACCGCCGGATCGAGCTGCTCGTCGAAATCTGCGGCCTCGGCGATCGCCGCGTCGATCTGGTCGGCCGCGACGGCCGGGTCGCTCGACAGCTCGATGAAGCGCTCGGGTCCGCGGAATCCGTGACGCCGGTCGTACTCGAACAGGCCGTCGCGCAGCGCCGCGTTGGCGGCCTTCTGGTCCTCGGCGAGGATGGTGGTGAAGATCTTCAGCCCGGATGTGTAGGAGTCCTCGCGGTAGAGGTCCCAGGCAAGCTGCCGCGCGAGCTCCGCCACGTAGGGGGCCTCGACCGCGTAGCCGGAGTCGGGCTGCGCGAACTGCAGCTTCTCGGCCAGCGCCGCGTCGTACTGGGCCTGGGTCAGGAAGCCGGACTCGAGCATCCGCCGCAGGATGTAGCGCTGGCGCTCGGTCGCGCGCCTGGGGTTCACCAGCGGATTGAAGCGCGAGGGCGCCTTGGGCAGGCCGGCGAGCATGGCCGCCTCGGCCGCGCTCACCTGGGCCAGGGGCTTGCCGAAGTAGGTCTGCGCGGCGGCCGCGAAGCCGTAGGCGCGCTTGCCCAGGAAGATCTGGTTCAGGTAGAGCTCGAGGATCTGGTCCTTGCTCAGGCTCTCCTCGATGCGGAAGGCGAGCAGGATCTCGATGATCTTCCGGGTGTAGGTGCGTTCGGGCGACAGGAAGAACTCGCGGGCCAGCTGCATCGTGAGCGTGCTGGCCCCCTGCTCGGTGCCGCCCGCGCTCAGGTTGGCCAGCGCGGCGCGCGCCACGCCCACCAGGTCGACGCCGGCGTGCTCGAAGAAGCGGGCGTCCTCGGCGGCGACCACCGCGTACTTCATGACGTCGGGAACATCCTCGATGCGCACGAAGGTCCGCCGCTCTTCGCCGAACTCGCCGATCAGCACGCCATCGGCGGTGTACACGCGCAGCGGAATCCGCGGCCGGTAGTCGATCAGCGCGTCGAGCGGCGGCAGCCTGTCGTTGGCCAGCAACAGCGCGAGCGCGACCGCCAGCAGCGCCGACACGAGTCCCGCGACGGGGATCGCGATCGCCGCGAGCACGAGCGTCCGCCAGCGGAATCGGGCCGGCTTGGAGGCGGGGCGGGCGGGCTTGCGGCTCATGCGCGACGGCGCGGGCAAGGGGGAATGACCTCGGCGGAAGGGGATTGCCGATTATACGGGCCCACTCCAGCCCCCGCCTGATGGGGGTGGGGCCGACCCCGGGCAGGGCCGGGGCAGGCCTCTGACAGGCCCGATCCTGCCGGATGGTCGTTGCCGTACGACGGATGGAGTCCCGCAACAGTCAAGTTTTCCACAAAAAGCTTTACATTAAATCGAGGCCATTGATAGCATTCAGAAACCAGATGCAAATGGCCGCGTAAATATCTGTTCTAAAAGCATTTTTGAGGCAATCCGTGGCTATTACTCTGACAGGTGGGCTCAGGCGCGCCACCCCTCCCCTGGTGGGGATAGACCTTAGCGCCTCGAGCGTCAAGGTGGTCGAGCTGTCGCGGGGCCAGAAGGCCGCGCTGCGGCTCGAGCGATACGCAATCGAGCCGATCGAGCGAGGCGCGATCGTCGACGGCAACATCGAGAAGCCCGAGGCGGTCGCCGACTCGCTGACGCGGGCGCTCAAGCGCTGCGGCACCAGGGCGAAGGAAGCGGCCCTGGCCCTGCCGTCCGGCGCGGTCATCACCAAGAAGATCAGCCTGCCCGGCGGTCTGCGCGAAGAGGACTACGAGGTCCAGGTCGAGACCGAGGCCAGCCAGTACATCCCCTTCCCGATCGACGAGGTCAACCTCGACTTCCAGATCCTGGGGCCCGCCAGCTCCGCGGAAGACGAGCCGGACGTCGAGGTGCTGCTCGCCGCGTCGCGCAAGGAGAAGGTCGACGACCGGGTCGCCGTGGCCGAGATGGCCGGGCTGAAGCCCGTGGTCATGGACGTCGAGCCCTACGCGCTGCGCTCGGCGGTCGACCACGTGACCGGCTTCCTGCCCGATGCGGGGCAGGGCCGGATCATCGCCGTGTTCTCGATCGGCCAGACCACCACCAGCGTGACGGTGGTGCTCAACCAGCAGACGATCTTCGAGCGCGAGCAGGCCTTCGGCGGCCAGCAGCTCACGCAGGAGCTGGTGCGGCTGTACGGGCTGACGCCCGAGGAGGCCGAGGCCCGCAAGCGCACCGGCGACCTGCCCGACAACTACCAGCGCGACCTGCTCCAGCCTTTCGTGGAGCAGGGCGCCACCGACATCGGCCGCGCGCTCCAGTTCTTCTTCACCTCCACGCCCTACACCCGGGTCGACCAGATCCTGCTGGCCGGCGGCTCGGCGGTGGTGCCGGGACTGGTCGAGGCGGTGGCCGAGCGCACCCAGGTGCCCACCGAGCTGTTGAGCCCCTTCAAGGGCATGGAACTGTCGGAGTCGATCCGCGAACGCCAGCTGCGCGGTGACGCGCCGGCGCTCCTGGTCGCCGCCGGCCTCGCAATGCGCAGGTTCGACGCATGAACGTGAGAATCAATCTGCTGCCGCATCGCGAGATGCGGCGTGAGCGCCGCAAGAAGGACTTCCTGCTGCTGCTCGGGGCCACCACGATCGGCGCGGCGCTGGCCGCTCTCGCGGTGGGCATGGTCATCGACGGCCAGATCGACTCGCAGCGCGCGCGCAACGATTTCATCCGCGCCGAGAACGCCAAGCTCGACGAGCAGATCAAGGAGATCGCGACGCTGCGCGCCGAGATCGACGCGCTGCGCGCCCGCCAGCTGGCGGTCGAGACGTTGCAGGCCAACCGCACGATCCCTGTTCACCTGGTCGACGAGCTGGTCAAGCAGATGCCCGAGGGCGCCTTCCTGAAGAGCGTGAAGCAGGATGCGCGCAAGGTCACGCTGGTCGGGCTGGCGCAGTCCAACGAGCGGATCTCGGACCTGCTGCGCAGCCTCGCGAACGACTCGCCCTGGCTGGAGCGTCCCGAGCTCGTCGAGATCAAGGCGGTTCCGCTCGGCGATCCGCAGGCGGCCAGGCAGCCCGGGCGCGGCGCGGCCGATGGCGCCGACGCGCGGCGGGTCTACGAGTTCTCGGTCAACGCGCTGATCCGCAGCCCGGAGGCCGAGGCCGCTGCCGCCGCCGCTCAGGGCGGCCAGGCCAGGCCCGCCCCGGCCCGGCAGGCGGCGCTCGCGCCGGCCACAGCCAGGAACTGACGCCATGGCAAAGCTGAATCCGAAGATCGATCTCTCCGCGGTCGCCGCCCAGTTCGACGGGCTGCGCGAGCGCCACCCCGGGCTGTGGCCCGCGCTGCCCAAGGTCGCGCTGCTCGCCCTGATCGTCGCCGCCGTCATGGCGGTGGCCTGGGCGTTGCACTGGAAAGGCAAGTTCGAGGAGCTCGAGCGCCGGCGCGGCGAGGAGGTCCAGCTGCGCAGCCAGTTCGTCGACAAGATGAAACAGGCGGTCAACCTGCCGGTGCTGCGCAAGCAGAAGGAGCAGGTCATGCAGTACGTGAGCCAGCTCGAAAAGCAGCTGCCCAGCAAGGCCGAGATGGACGCGCTGCTGTCCGACATCAACCAGGCCGGCGTCGGGCGCGGGCTGCAGTTCGAGCTGTTCACGCCCGGCCAGGTGATGGTCCGCGAGTACTACGCGGAGCTGCCGATCAGCATCCGGCTCACCGGCGACTATCACGACTTCGCGGCCTTCACCAGCGACGTGGCCAACCTGCCGCGCATCGTCACGCTGCACGACGTGCGCATCGTCGCGCCGGATCGCGCCGGCCCCGCGACCGGCGGCGTCAAGCCGGCAGGGCCGCTGGTGATGGAGGCCACGGCGAAGACCTTCCGCTACCTCGATGCGGAAGAGGTGGCCGAGCAGAAACGCAAGGAAGCCGCGGCGAAGGCGCCCGCGGGCAAAGGCAAGGGCAAGGGCAAGGCAGGCGGAGGCAAGGCATGACCCGCGAAACGATTGCGGCAAGGACGCCGCTGCTCGCCGCCGCGATGCTGGCGGCGTTGCTGGCCGGCTGCGGCGACGACCGCAGCGAATTGCGCAGCTGGATGGAGAACGTGCGTGCGACCACGCAGCCGGTCCGGGAAACGATCGCCGAGCCGAAGAAGTTCGAGCCTTTCCGCTACGATCGCGCCGCCGAGGTCCACCCGTTCGCGCGCACCCGGCTCGCCGGCCTGTCGCCGGACGATGCGCGCTCGAGCCGAGGCAGCGTGCTGAAGCCCGACCTGGCGCGGCCGCGCGAGCAGCTGGAGAGCTTCCCGCTCGACGCGATCCGGATGGTGGGGCACATGTCGAACGGCAGGCAGAACTTCGCGTTGCTGCAGGTCGAGAGCGTCGTGCACCAGGCCCGGGTGGGCAACCACGCAGGACAGAACCACGGCGTCATCACGCGTGTCGCCGAAAACGAAGTGAGGCTGCGGGAGCTGGTGCAGGACGCGGCCGGTGACTGGGTCCACCGCGAGACGACCTTGCAGTTGCAGGAGGGGGGCAAATGATTTCGATTACCGGCGGGCAGTCACGCATCCAGGGCGCTTTCGCGAGATCGGCAGGCCGCGCCTGCGCGGTCCTGATGGTCTGGCTGGCCGGCGCATCCGCCGCGCTGGCCCAGTCCAACTCGATCGAGTCGGTCACCAGCGCCCAGCAGGGCAGCACGACCTACCTCAGGATCAACCTCAAGTCCCCGCCGGCCACCGTGCCCGCGGGCTTCTCGATCTCCAGCCCGCCGCGCATCGCGCTCGACCTGGTCGACACCGCCAACGCCTCCGGCCAGAACACGATCGAGCTGCCGCAGGGCGACGTGCGCAGCGTCGCCATCGTGCAGTCGGGCCAGCGCTCGCGGCTCGTGCTCAACCTCAAGCGGGCGCTGAGCCACACCACCACGATCGACGGCAACTCGCTGGTGGTGGCGCTCGAGCCGGTCACGACCGCGCCCTCCGCGGGCGCGTCGGCGAGCACCTACAGCTTCGCGAAGGCCGACACCGCGGCCAGCCAGGCCTTGCGCGACGTCGACTTCCGGCGCGGCCGCGACGGCGAGGGCCGCGTGGTCGTCGAGCTCTCCGACAGCGGCGTCGGCGTCGACGTGCGCCAGCAGGGCTCGACGATCGTGGTCGACTTCCTGAACACCGCGCTGCCCGACAACCTGCGCCGCCGCCTCGACGTGGGCGACTTCGGCACGCCGGTCAGCTCGGTGCGCGCCTTCCAGCAGGGCGACAACGCCAGGCTGGTGATCGAGCCCACCGGCCAGTGGGAGCACAACGCCTACCAGAGCGACACGCAGTTCGTCGTCGAGGTCAAGCCGGTTCGCGAGGACCCGTCGCGGCTCGCGCAGGGCTCGCAGCCCCGCTACCGCGGCGAGCGCCTGTCGCTGAACTTCCAGAACGTGGAGGTCCGCGCGCTGCTGCAGGTCATCGCCGACTTCACGAACCTGAACATCGTCACGAGCGACTCGGTGGCGGGCAGCCTCACGCTGCGCCTGAAGGACGTGCCCTGGGACCAGGCGCTGGACATCGTGCTCCAGTCCAAGGGCCTGGACATGCGCCGCAACGGCAACGTGATCATGGTCGCGCCGCGCGACGAGCTGGCGGCCAAGGAGAAGCTCGAGCTCGAGGCCCGCCAGCAGATCGCCGAGATCGAGCCGGTGCGCACCGAGACCTTCCAGCTGAACTACCAGAAGGCCGAGGAAGTCCAGAAGCTGCTCGGCAACGACAAGCAGCGCGTGCTGTCCAAGCGCGGCAGCGTGGTCATCGACCAGCGCACCAACAAGGTCTTCGTGCAGGACACGGTCTCGCGCCTCGAGGCGGTCCGCAAGGTCATCGAGCAGGTCGACGTGCCGGTGCGCCAGGTGCTGATCGAGGCCCGCATCGTCGAGGCCGACGACCGTTTCTCGCGCAACCTGGGCGCGCGCTTCGGCTACAACCGGATCAACGCCAGCGCCGGCAGCTTCGCCGGCCGGGCCACGGTGTCCGGCAACCTGCAGGGCGTGGCCGACCTGACGCCGCTGCCCACCGCGATCAGCGCGGGCACCACGCTGCTGCCGAACGCCAACTTCGTGAACCTGCCGGCGTCGGCGATCGGCACGATCCAGCCCTCGTCCTTCGCGGTCAGCCTGTTCAACTCCGGCCTGACCCGCTTCCTGAACCTGGAGATCTCGGCGCTCGAGGCCGACCAGCGGGGCAAGGTGCTGTCCAGCCCGCGGGTGCTCACCGCCGACCAGGGCACCGCGATCATCGAGCAGGGCAAGGAGATCCCGTACCAGCAGGCCACCTCGAGCGGCGCGACCGCGGTGCAGTTCAAGAAGGCGGTGCTCAAGCTCGAGGTCACGCCGCAGATCACGCCCGAAGGCAGCGTCATCATGACGGTCAAGGTCAGCCGCGACAACGCGGCGGAGCTGCTGCCCAGCGGCGTGGCGATCGACACGCGGCGGGTCGAGACCCAGGTGCTGGTCGAGAACGGCGGCACCGTGGTCATCGGCGGCATCTACGAGCAGGTCGAGCGCGACCGGGAGAACAAGGTGCCGCTGCTCGGCGACATCCCGATCCTCGGCTACGCGTTCAAGAACAAGGAGCGCCAGAACGACCGCAGCGAGCTGCTGGTCTTCCTGACCCCGCGTGTCGTGACCGACACCGCGATGGCGAGGTGAGCGCAGGCGGACCGCCGGCCCCGCAGCAGCCCGAAGGGGCTGCCGGGCCGCCCGGCGCGGATTCGCGCCCCATCGTGCTGGTCGGCATGATGGGCTCGGGCAAGACGACCGTCGGACGCCGGCTGGCCGCGAGGCTCGGCCGGCGTTTCGTCGATGCCGACAAGGAGCTCGAGTCGCGCTGCGGCGTGCCGATCTCCACCATCTTCGAGCTCGAGGGCGAGGACGGCTTCCGCCGCCGCGAGGCCGCGGTCATCGATGCGCTGACCCGCGAGCCGGGCATCGTGCTGGCCACCGGCGGCGGCGCGGTGCTGCTGCCCGAGAACCGGGAGCGGCTGCACACCCGGGGCCTGGTGGTCTTCCTGCGGGCCGGCGCGGCCGAGTTGTGGCAGCGCCTCAAGCGCGACCGGGTCCGGCCGCTGCTGCGCACCGAGAACCCGCGCCAGCGGATCGCCGACCTGCTGGCCGCCCGCGAGCCGCTCTACCGCGAGGTCGCGCACCTGACCGTCACCAGCGGGCGGGCGCCGATCGATGCGCTGGTGGCCGATATAATCGGGCGCCTCCCCGAAGCGATGCTGCCCGACCGTGCCGAAGACTCTCCATGAAATCGACGTCTCGCTGGGCGAGCGCAGTTACCCGATCCTGATCGGCGAGGGCCTTCTCGACGACTGCCCGGCCCTGATGGCGCGCGCGCGCGGCCGCCAGGTCGCGATCGTGACCAACGAGACGGTGGCGCCGCTCTTCGAGCCCCGGCTGCGCCGCGCGCTCGCCGGCGCGGCCTCGGCGCTGGTCACCGTGGCGCTGCCCGACGGCGAGGCCCACAAGGACTGGCCTTCGCTGAACCGGGTCTTCGACGCGCTGCTTGCCAACCGCTTCGACCGGAACTGCCTGATCGTGGCGCTGGGCGGCGGCGTGGTGGGCGACATGGCCGGCTTTGCCGCGGCCACCTACCAGCGCGGCGTGGACTTCGTGCAGGTGCCCACCACGCTGCTCGCGCAGGTCGATTCCTCGGTGGGCGGCAAGACCGCGATCAACCATCCGCTCGGCAAGAACATGATCGGGGCCTTCCACCAGCCGCGGCTGGTGCTGGCCGACGTGACCACGCTGCGCAGTCTGCCGCAGCGCGAGCTGTCCGCCGGGCTGGCCGAGATGCTCAAGCACGGCGCGATCGCCGACCCGGCCTACCTGGGCGAGCTCGAGCGCGACATGGCGGCGCTGCTGCGCTGCGAGCCGGCGCCGATGGCCGCCGCGATCGCGCGCTCCTGCGAGATCAAGGCCGAGGTGGTGGCCGCCGACGAGCGCGAGGCCGATCGCCGCGCGATCCTGAACTTCGGACACACCTTCGGCCACGCGATCGAAGCCGGCATGGGCTACGGTGCCTGGCTGCACGGCGAGGCGGTGGGCGCCGGCATGATCATGGCGGCCGAGCTCTCGCGCCGGCTCGGGATGCTCGACGCCGCGGCCTGCGGCCGGCTGCGCGAGGCGGTCGCTTCCGCGCGCTTGCCCGTGAGCGCGCCGCGCTGGCCGGCCGAGCGCTGGCTCGAGCTGATGAGCGTGGACAAGAAGGCGGAGCAGGGCACGCCGAAGTTCGTGCTGCTCGACGGCCTGGGCAGGGCGGTGGTGCGCAAGGTGCCCGAGGCGCCGCTGCGCGAGACCTTCGAAGCCTGCGCCGCGGGCGACGCCTGACGGAGGCGGGGGCGATGCCGGTTCGCTGCGGCCGATGAACGCCCCCCGCGCCGACTACGCCGCCGACCCGGCCCGCAGCCGGGGCCGGCGGCATCCGGAACCGTCGTCGCCGACCCGCAGCGAGTTCCAGCGCGACCGGGACCGCATCGTGCACTGCGCGGCCTTCCGCCGCCTCGAGTACAAGACCCAGGTCTTCGTCAACCACGAGGGCGACCTCTTCCGCACCCGGCTCACCCACTCGATCGAGGTCGCCCAGATCGCGCGTTCGGTGAGCCGCTGCCTGCGGCTCGACGAGGACCTCGTCGAGGCGATCGCGCTGGCCCACGACCTGGGCCACACCCCCTTCGGCCACGCCGGCCAGGATGCGCTCGACGCCTGCATGAAGCCCTGGGGCGGCTTCGAGCACAACCTGCAGTCGCTGCGCGTGGTCGACGAACTCGAGCAGCGCTATGCCGCCTTCGACGGCCTGAACCTCTGCTTCGAGACCCGGGAAGGCATCCTCAAGCACTGCTCGGCGGCCAACGCCCGCCGGCTGGGCGAGCTGGGCGAGCGCTTTCTCGCCCGGCGACAGCCCTCGCTCGAGGCCCAGGTCGCGAACCTGGCCGACGAGATCGCGTACAACAACCACGACATCGACGACGGCCTGCGCTCGGGGCTGGTGCGGCTCGACGCGCTGGACTCGCTGGCGCTGTTCGGCCGCCACCGGGCCGCCGCGCAGGCCGCCCATCCCGGACTCGAGGGCCGCCGCCTGGTGCACGAGACCATCCGCAGGATGATCGACGAGCTGGTCACCGACCTGATCGGCGAGACCGGCCGGCGGATCGCCGACGCCCGCGTCCGGTCGATCGACGAGGTCCGCGCCGCGCCGCCGCTGGCCGCCTTCACCGACCGCATCCGGGCGCAATCGGCCGAGCTCAAGCGCTTCCTTTTCACGCAGCTGTACCGGCACGAGCGCGTTTCCGCGGTCATGGACCGCGCCCGGACCATCGTCGAGGAGTTGTTCGCCTGGTACCGGGCCGACCCCGGCCTGCTGCCCGTCGAGCATCGCGAGCGGGTCGAGGCAATCGGCGAGCGGGCGATCGCCGACTACATCGCCGGCATGACCGATCGCTTCGCGGTGCGCGAGCATTCCCGGCTGTCCGGCGTCGACTGGTCGGATCCGGGCGCGGGGCTGCTGGG
>MEEC01000025.1 GCA_001724315.1 Lautropia sp. SCN 70-15
TTCCGGCCGATGACCACGGTGGGCCAGACCACCAGCTTCATGCGCGCGGTGGCCGATGCCGACGTGCGGATCCTGGCGCGGGTGCTCAAGCCTGGCCGTACGCTGAGCTTCGGTGAAGTGCAGATGAGTTCCGCGGCGGACGGCAAGCTGGCCGCACAGGTGACGACCACTTACGCGATGCTTTGAACGAGACTCGAACGAGGGGAGGAGACGATGGGCAACACGAACACGAAGAAGGTCGCCTGGATCACCGGCGGCGGGACCGGCATCGGGCTGGCCACCGCGCAGCGGCTGGCGGGCCAGGGCTGGCATGTGGCGGTGAGCGGGCGGCGCGAGGCCGAGCTGAAGACCGCCTGCGACGCGATCGCGAAGGCCGGTGGCAGCGCCGAGGCGGTGCCGCTCGACGTGTCGGACGCGGCGGCGGTGAGCAAGGCCGCCGAGGGCCTCCTGGCGCGCAACGGCCGGATCGACGCACTGGTCTGCTCGGCCGGCACCAACGTGCCCAACCGCTACTGGAAGGACCTCACGCCCGAGGCCTTCGCCAAGGTCAGTGCGATCAACCTGAACGGCGTGGCCTTCTGCGTGGGCGCGGTGCTGCCGACGATGCGCGCGGCCGGCGGCGGCTCGATCGTGGTGGTGTCGTCGTGGGCGGGCTGGCGCTACCTGCCCTTCACCGGCGCGGCCTACGGCGCCACCAAGCAGGGCCTGTCGCCGCTGGTCGAGAGCATCAACGACCAGGAAGGCGGCAACGGCATCCGCGCCACCCATGTGTGCCCGGGCGAGGTGGCCACGCCGATCCTGCGCTCGCGGCCGGTGCCCCCGCCCGAGGAGGACATCGCTCGGATGCTCGAGCCCGAGGACGTGGGCGACGCGATCGCCTACGCGGTGAACGCGCCGGCGCACGTGTGCCTGAACGAGATCGTGATCGGGCCGACCTGGAACCGGATCTATCGCGGGGCCGACGACCTCAGGCGGCGCTGACGCGTTGCGCGCGGCGCTTGCGCCGGCGCAAGCTTCCGCTACAGCGCCTCGGCCGGCACCGCCTGCGCGAGCAGCGTGCGCCAGGCGGCGTCGGTGGCGGGCCAGTCGCGCTCGCCCAGCGCGTGCAACCGGCGCAGCACCTGCGCCAGGTGCCAGGTGGGCGGCTGGCCCAGCGCGGCGGGTTGCTCGCGCCAGATCCGCCGGATGACGTTGTCGCCCACGGCGAAGCGCTGGGCGATGGCCTCGATGGCCGCGCGGTCCTGGCCGGCGTCGATGGCCCGGCGCAGCACGCCGGCCCAGTGCAGGCTGTGCGCGCTCTGGCTGCGCGCTGCGAGCGGCTTGAGGTCGAAGCCGGCGCCGCCCGCGTTCTCGGGCGCGATCAGCGCCTCGGCGAAGAAGTCGGCGAAGGCCGGCAGGCTGGCCAGCAGGTGGGCGCGGGGCGCGGCGCGCGCCGGCTCGATGCGCAGCCAGTTGTAGCAGCCCAGGTGGCGACCGGCGCCGGTGCGGGCCAGCTTGGCCAGCGCCACGGGATCCAGCGCCGATTCGATCAGCGCGGCGATGCGCGCGTCGACGGCGGCTTCGCGCAGGTCGATCGAGCGTAGCGCGCGGCCGTAGAACTCGACGTCGACCAGCCCCTTGCGCAGCGCGCCGCGCAGCGCGGCCAGGAAGTCCGGATAGCGGCCGCCGTGGTCGAACAGGTTGCCGGCGAGGTTCGGCTCCAGGCGCAGCTCGCGCGCGAGGTGGCGCCGCCAGTCGTCGTCGCGGCGCTCGAGCACGGTGAGCATCTCGCGCGCGAGCGCGTCGAAGAGCACGTCGAGCGCGCGGTCGCCGTGGGCCTCGCCCCTCGGCGGGCGGCCGCGATCGACGGTTCCCGCGCCGGCCCCGGATTCGCGGCGGGCCAGCAGCTCGACCAGCAGGGCGAGCGTGCGGTCGGACAGCAGGGCGCGGAAATCGTAGGCGAGCCCGTCGCGGTCCACGCCCACGAAGCGCACGTTCAGGCCCCAGGCGCGCGTGAGCTGTGCGAACACCGGGTTGGCCATCAGCGAGAGGCGCGAGGCAAGCGGCAGGGTGACGACGAACAGCCGCCAGTCGGACGAGGGGTTGCGAAAGACCAGCGCGCGCGGGCTGTCGCAGTAGCTGCTGGCCAGCCAGGCGAGCTCGGGGCCGGCGGTGCCGTCGTCGCGCAGTTCGGCGTCGATCGGGTAGGCGTCGGCCTGGATCGATTCGTGCTGGGTCAAGCGGTGAGGCGGGGGGCGGGCCGGAGAGCTGGCGGGTGGCGGGATGAAAGGTGGCGCACTGCGCTGGGCGCGCGCTCAGTCTGCCCGCTTGGCGAAGATGAGCAGGCCGGCGCCGAGCGCCAGCACCGCGGCGGCGACCACGGTACGCGCGACCGAGCCGCGCCAGGCAGCTTCGAGTGCGAACAGGATCCCGGCCGCCACCACGATGCGGGCGGTGCCGGCGGTGCGCTGTGCGGGACTGAGCTGTGCCATGGAGGATCCCCGGTCATGCATGGGGATCGCCCCCAAGAGCTGCATCTTAGCCCCGCTTGCGCGAGCTTGCACGGTGACCGCGCTCGCGAGGTGACTTTGTCCGCGGCGGTCCCGCGGCGGCGGCGCAATGGGCGCAATGCCCGCGTGCCGATCAGCTGGGCATCGACGCGCCGGGCAGCTTCGCCACGGTCCGCTCGATCAGGCCGATCCCGTGGGCCGCGACCGCGCGCATCCAGTCGCGGCTGGCGGGACGGAAGGCCTCTAGCATCTCGGCCTTGATCGCGCGGCCGGTGGCGTCGCCCAGGTCGCCGTGATGGTGCAGCCAGTTGTCGGCGCGCATGGCGCGGATGACCCGCTCGGGCGGCCAGGTCCCGTATTCGGGGAAGGCGAAGGCGAAGCGCGCGCCGGCCGGCAGCACCGCCTGCAGGCCCAGGTCGAGCAGGCCGTTCAACGGCGTGGAGATCGACTCGCCGGCCTGCGAGGAGCGGACCTCGCCGGCCCAGATCTCCTGCGCGAAGGCATAGGCCGGGCTGTCGAGCGGCGCGCCGCAGATCAGCTCGCAGGCGCCGGACTCGCCCAGCCCGGTGTGGAAGTCGACCCAGATCACCGTCTGCGCGGCCGCCAGGTGCTCGCGGGTCAGGTCGATCAGGTGCTGCGTGCCGGCGCTGCGCCGGTGGCCGCCGAACTGGATGCCCTGCGGGAACTTGTACTGGCCCTCGACGGCCACCTGCTGGAAGCGGCGCAGGCCCTCGCGATCGACGTAGGCCTGGATCTCGGCCCAGCGGCGCGCCTCGTTGCCGGGGTCGAGGTCGGCCGGGTTCAGGCAGTCGTAGAGCGCCTCGTAGTCGGGCGAGCACTGGTTCGGGTCGAAGGCCTCGCGGAAGTTGCGGTTGGGGTCGACGTTGTCCTCGTTCACGCGGCGGTGCCAGGCGAAGCCATAGGGATTGTTGGCGTGCTGCAGCACGATCGCGGTGTCGGCGGCCAGCGCCAGGCGCGGCAGCAGCGCGTCGAGGGCCCAGTGCTGCAGGGCGCTGCCGGTGTAGCCCTCGACCCCGTGCGTGCCGCTGGACAGCACCAGCGCGTGCTTCGGCCGGCGCGCGCCGACGATCGCGAAGTCGAGCGCCAGGGTCTCGCCCTCGGGGCCGCGCGGCGCGATCGCGCGCGAATCGACCATTACCGGCAGGCGCGCCGAGAGCCGGTGCAGCTTTTCGAGAAAGCGCTCGCGCGAGACGCGGTACGAGGGCTGGAAGTTGTCGGCGGGATCGGCAGGGGCGAGGGTCATTCGGGGCTCCAGGGAATCGGGCGCGAGGGCGTCAGCGGTCGGGCGCCGCGTCGGAAAGCGTGGCCGGGTCGACATTGGCGCCGCAGACCAGCACGCCGACGCGCGCCGCGCCTTCGGGCTGCCAGGCGCCGTCGAGCAGCGCGGCGAAGGCCGCGGCCCCGCCCGGCTCGACCGCGAGCCGCAGCTCCCGCCAGAGCCAGCGCTGCGCGCGGCGGATCGCGGCGTCGTCGACCAGCACCGACTGCGCGACCTTGCGCTGCGCGATCGGGAACATCCGCTCGCCGACCTGTGAGGCGCCCAGCGAATCCGCGGCCAGCCCGGACGGCGACACCGACACGATCCGGCCCGCGGCCAGGGCTTCGTGAAGCGTCGGGCAGCTGCGCGACTCCACCGCCACCACCCGCGGTCCCGCGCACCAGGCCGCGATCCCGCCGATCAGGCCGCCGCCGCCCACTGCGACCAGCAGCGCGTCGAGATCGGGGCGCTGCTGCGCCCACTCGAGCGCCACCGTGCCTTGCCCGGCGAGGACCTCGTCCTGATCGTAGGCGTGCACGACCAGCGCGCCGCTCTGGGCGGCGAAGGCCTGGCTGGCGGCGAAGGCCTCGACGTAGCGCTCGCCGGCCAGGTGCAGCGTGGCGCCCAGCGCGCGCAGGCGGGCCTGCTTGGCCGCGGGGGCGGTGGCGGGCACGAAGATGTGCGCGGGCAGACCGAGGTCGGCCGCCGCGAGCGCCACCGCGATGCCGTGGTTGCCGCCCGACGCGGCGACCACGCCGGCGCGCCGCACCTGGGCGGTCGTGGCCGGATCTTCCATGGCCGCGAGGACGCGGTTGAAGGCGCCGCGCGCCTTGAAGGAGCCCGAGCGCTGCAGGCATTCCAGCTTGAGGTTGATGGTGCGGCCGGCGACGTCGACGTCGATCACCGGTGTCTGGCGGACGCGGCCGGCGATGCGCCGCCAGGCTTCTCTGATGTGCTTGCGGTCGATGGCGGAATGGGTGGACGTGGGCATGCGGGGTGGGCCAGGGTCGACAGGGTCGGGCGATGCTCGCCCGGGGCGAGGCCAGGGGCGTGGACAGTGGCGATTATCGGTCAGCGGCGATACGCCCCGAACGTGACCGGATGCACGCCGAGCGCTTCGTGGCTCGGGTGTAATATCGCGCGTTTATCGGCCGCGGGCCGTGGGTGGGCGACGACAGCCTGCCGCGCCCGCCGAACCAGGCATGGAATCGCGCCTGCCCGACACGCACATCGCCGCCCGGCCCGTCGTTCGGCCCCTCCCGAGGTCCGTCGTTCGACCCGTTGTTTGGCCCTTGCGGCCATTCGCGCAACCCTCGCGCCTCGCGCGGCTCCGGGTTGCCCGCACGCGCCGCGCCGCCAGCCGTCTTCACATCACGGAGAGACTCCCATGAACCATCCCGTTTCCGGCGCGCTGCAGGCCCGCCTCGAGGAGACCGCGGCGCTGTCCGCCCGGCTCGGGGCGCCCGAGTACGTTCGTCACCGGCGCCTGCTGGAGTGGGTCGACTCGATCGCCCGGCTGACCCGTCCGGCGCGCATCCACTGGTGCGACGGCTCGCAGGAGGAGTACGACAGCCTGTGCGAGCAGATGGTGGCCGCCGGCACGCTGCGCAAGCTGAACCCGGAGAAGCGGCCGAACTCCTACCTGGCCTGGTCCGACCCGGGCGACGTGGCCCGCGTCGAGGACCGCACCTTCATCTGCTCCGAGCAGCGCGAGGACGCCGGCCCGACCAACAACTGGACCGACCCGGCCGAGATGCGCGAGACGCTGGACGGGTTGTTCGACGGCTGCATGGCCGGCCGCACGCTGTACGTGGTGCCCTTCTCGATGGGCCCGATCGGCAGCCACATCGCTCACGTGGGGATCGAGCTGTCCGACAGCCCCTACGTGGCGGTGAGCATGCGCATCATGACCCGCATGGGCAAGGCGGTCTTCGAGGTGCTGGGCCACGACGGCGGCTTCGTGCCCTGCGTGCACTCGGTGGGCAAGCCGCTGGCCGAAGGCGAGCAGGACGTGCCCTGGCCCTGCAACCCGACCAAGTACATCGTGCATTACCCGGAAACGCGCGAGATCTGGTCCTTCGGCTCGGGCTACGGCGGCAACGCGCTGCTCGGCAAGAAGTGCTTCGCGCTGCGGATCGCCTCGAACATGGGCCGGCAGGACGTCCAGGCCGGCGGCATCGGCTGGCTGGCCGAGCACATGCTGATCCTGGGCGTGACCTCGCCCGAGGGCAAGAAGTACCACGTGGCGGCCGCCTTTCCGTCGGCCTGCGGCAAGACCAACTTCGCGATGCTGATCCCGCCCAAGGGCTTCGAGGGCTGGACGGTGACCACGATCGGCGACGACATCGCCTGGATCAAGCCGCACTCCGATGGCCGCCTGTACGCGATCAACCCGGAGGCCGGCTTCTTCGGCGTGGCGCCCGGCACCAGCGAGAAGACCAACCCGAACTGCCTGGCCTCGCTGCGCGAGAACACGATCTTCACCAACGTGGCGCTGACCGACGACGGCGACGTCTGGTGGGAGGGGCTGACCAAGGAGCCGCCGGCGCACCTGCTCGACTGGCAGGGCCGCGACTGGACCCCCGAGGACGGCAAGGCCGGCCGCAAGGCGGCGCACCCGAACTCGCGCTTCACCGTGTCGGCCGCGCAGTGCCCGTCGATCGACCCGAACTGGGACAGCGTGGACGGCGTGGCGATCGACGCCTTCATCTTCGGCGGCCGGCGCTCGACCACGGTGCCGCTGGTCACGCAGGCGCGCGACTGGGTCGAGGGCGTGTACATGGCCGCCACGATGGGCTCGGAGACCACGGCCGCGCAGGCCGGCGCCACCGGCGTGGTGCGCCGCGACCCGTTCGCGATGCTGCCCTTCTGCGGCTACAACATGGCCGACTACTTCTCGCACTGGCTGGACCTGGGCAACCGGATGCAGGCGGGGGGCGCGACGCTGCCGGCCATCTTCTGCGTGAACTGGTTCCGCACCGACGAGAACGGCAAGTTCGTCTGGCCGGGCTTCGGCGAGAACATGCGCGTGCTGAAGTGGATGATCGACCGGATCGAAGGCCGCGCCGGCGGCGTCGAGCACGTGTTCGGCTTCACGCCGCGCTACGAGGACCTGCACTGGAGCGGCCTCGAGTTCTCGCCGGATTCGTTCGCGAAGATCACCTCGATCGACCAGGCGGCCTGGGAGAAGGAGTTCGCGCTGCACACCGAGCTCTTCGAGAAGCTGGCCCAGCGCCTGCCCGGGGACCTGATCGCGGTGAAGGCGAAGCTCGAGGGGCGGCTGGCGGCTTGAGTCTCGAGCGGCGGCGACCCGTCTGGAGGTCCTGGGTGGGCGCGCTGCCAGGCTTGCGATTCAGCCCTTCGGCGGCGCGAGGTAGTAGCGCTCGTCGAAGAGGCGGACCGCGCCCGGCGCGAAGACAACGAGCAGCGTGGTCATCATGCCTTCCAGCCACGACTCCCCGGTGGCCAGCAGCAGGGCATAGGGCAGCACGAGCTGGGCATAGGCGGGCGCCGCCGGTCCGCCCAGCAGGGAGTTCAGGCCGGCGGCCAGCAGCAGCGACAGCGCGTAGGACCAGAACAGGCCGAGAAAGCCGACGCCGAGCAGGAAGATGAACAGGTTCGGCGGCAGCTTCTGCCGGCACAGGCGGGCGAGCTGCCAGATCAGCCAGGCGGGCAGGATGCCGAGCAGCAGCAGGCGCGGCGCCTGGCTCGGCAGCTGGGCCAGGCCGCCCTGCGCCAGCGCCTCGGCGGTGAAGACGATCGCGAGCGTCACGATCGCGCGCGGATAGCCGAGCATCACGGTCAGCCAGGCGGCGCCCAGGTACTGCAGGGTGAGGCCCCCGGGCATGGTGACCGTCATCTGCCGGGCCACCCACAGCAGGGCGGTGGCGCCGGCCCAGACCAGGTGGTCGCGCAGCGGCGCCTGCCACTGCGCCCGCCGGATCGCGTCGGCGAGTAACAGCGCCGACAGCAGCGCGCTCAGCGCGAGCGCCGGGGCGGGCCAGTCGGTGAAGGGCATGACCTCAGGTCGGGGCCGTGACGCCGGTCGGGTGCGCGGTGTCGGTCGGGTTGGCGGCGCCGGCGCCGGGGGGGAGCCCGGCCAGTTCGGCGGCCCGCCGGATCGCGGCGAGCAGGCTGCGCGGATCGGCCAGGCCGCGGCCGTCCGGTCCCGGCTTGCCGGCGATGTCGAAGGCGGTGCCGTGGTCCGGGCTGGTGCGCACGAATGGCAGGCCGATCGTGATGTTGACGCCCTCTTCGAGGCCAAGGTACTTGACCGGGATGAGGCCCTGGTCGTGGTACATGGCGACCACCGCGTCGAATTCGCGGAAGCCGCGCGCCCGCATGAAGACGGTGTCGGGCGCGAAGGGGCCGCTCGCGGCCATGCCTCGCGCGCGGGCGTCGGCCACCGCCGGGGCGATCGCGTCGATCTCCTCGCGGCCGAAGGCGCCGGACTCGCCGGCGTGCGGGTTCAGGCCGGCGACCGCGATCCGGGGCAGCGCGATGCCGGCCCGCACCAGGGCGGTGTGAGTGATTGCTATCGTGGAGAGAACATTCTGGCGGGTCACCCGCTCGATGGCATCGCGCAGCGAGACGTGGATCGACACCAGCACCGTGCGCAGCTCGTCGTTGGCCAGCATCATCCGGACGTCGGCCCCGCCGGCCAGCTCGGCCAGCAGCTCGGTGTGCCCGGGGTAGTCGTGGCCGGCGGCGTGCATCGCCTCCTTGGACAGCGGGGCGGTGACCACGGCCGCGGCCCGGCCGGCCAGCGCCATCCGGGCGGCGTGCACGACGAAGCGCCAGGCGGCGTGGCCGGCGCGGGCGTCGATGCGGCCGGGCACGAAGTCGGCAGTCGCCGCGCCTTCTTCCGTGCACGCCACCGGCTCGATCCGGGGCGGCATCGGCAGGCCCAGCCGGACGGCCTCGCGCGCCAGCAGCGCCGGGTCGCCGACCACCAGCAGGCGCTCGCGCAGCGCTGGCTCGAGCCCCGGGGCCGCGCAGGCCTTCAGGACGATCTCGGGGCCGATGCCGTTCGGGTCGCCCAGGGTGACGGCGATCGGGCCTGCGATCGGGCTGGCGATGGAGCCCGCCATGGAGCCCCCGATCGGGAAGGCGGCCACGCTCAGGCCGCGCCGACCTGCTCGAGCACCGCGCGCAGCAGGACCTGACAGCCGGCGGCCAGGTCGGCCGGCGCGGCGTTCTCGATCTCGTTGTGGCTGATGCCGCCTTCGCAGGGGACGAAGATCATCGCGGTGGGGCACTTGCGGGCCACGTAGACCGCGTCGTGGCCGGCGCCGCTGGCGATGCGGCGCACGCTGTACCCGGCGGACTTCGCGCCCTGCTCGACCGCGGCGACCAGGGCCGGGTCGAAGGCGCAGGGCGGGAAGTGCACCACCTGCTCGACCTGGACCTCGACCTTGTCCTCGGCGGCCACCCGGGCCGCGGTGGCGTGCAGGTCCTCGGCCATCGCCGCCAGCGTGGTCTCGCTGGCGTTGCGGAAGTCCACGCTGAAAACCACCTTGCCGGGGATCACGTTGCGCGAGTTGGGGATCACCTGCATCTGGCCGACGGTGCCGCGGGCGTAGTCGGGGTATTGCGCGGCGATGCGGCGGACCTCGATGACCAGTTTCGAGGCGGCGAGCAAGGCATCGCGGCGCATCTCGATCGGGGTGGGGCCGGCGTGGGCGTCCTGGCCGGTGACGGTGATGTCGAACCAGCGCTGGCCCAGCGCGGTCTCCACCGCGCCGATGGTGATGCCCTCGCGCTCGAGCACCGGGCCCTGCTCGATGTGGGGCTCCAGGTAGGCGGCGAGCGCGGGCGGTTGGTCCTTGCCGGCGTAGCCGATCGCGACCAGGGCCTCGCCGGCGCTGACGCCGTCGCGGTCGCGCTGGGTCAGGCAGTGCTCGAGCGTGAAGGCGCCGGCGTAGACGCCCGAGCCCATCATCACCGGGGTGAAGCGGCTGCCTTCCTCGTTGGTCCAGATGGCCACGACGAAAGGCCGCTCGGTCTGAACGCCGTGGTCGTTCAGCGTGCGCAGCACCTCGAGGCCGGCCAGCACGCCGTAGTTGCCGTCGAACTTGCCGCCGTTGGGCTGGGTGTCGATGTGGCTGCCCACCGCCACCGCGGGGGCGTCGATGCGGCCGTGGCGGTCGGGGCGGATCGCGTAGACGTTGCCGATGCCGTCCACGCGCAGTGTGCAGCCGGCCTCGCGCAGCCAGCCGCAGACCAGGTCGCGGCCCTGACGGTCCAGGTCGGTGAGCGCGAGCCGAGCGACGCCGCCCTTGGGTGTGGCGCCGATCCGGGCCAGTTCCATCAGGCTGTTCCAGAGGCGGTCGCCGTCGATCGCGAGGCTGGCCGGGGTTTTCGCGGAGGGGGTGCCGAGGTCCATGTCGATGCCTGTGGGTGGGATGCGGGTGTTCGGGCGCTCGCAGCGGGGCGCCGGGTGGGTTGTCATGATGCCGCCGAAACGGGGCGGCGGGAAAGTGAGCGGGTTCCGGACGCGGGCTTGGGGCCGGGCGCGTCGCCCTGCGGTGCGGCGCCGAGCCGCCGCGACACGTCGGCGGCCAGCGCGGTGATCGCGGCCACCACCTCGGCCTTGCGCTCGGGGGTGGTCGAGGCCTTGATCAGGCTGACCGCCACCGCCGCCACGGCCTCGCTGCGGCCGGCGGCGAACACCGGCGCGCCGAAGCAGTGCATGCCTTCGGCGGTCTCCTCGTCGTCGACCGCGTAGCCGCTGGCGCGGGCGGCAGTCAGCTGCCGCTCGAGGGCGCCCCGATCGGCAACGCTGTGGCGGGTCAGCCGGCCGGGCAGGGCGCGCGCGACCAGGCCGTCGACCCGCTCGGCGGGCAGGGTGGCCAGCATGGCCTTGCCCGACGAGGTGAAGCAGGCCGGAAAGCGGCCGCCGACGCGGAAGTTCACGCCCAGTGCGCGGCTGCCCGGACGGCAGGCCAGGTAGAGGACATCCTCGCCGTCGAGCACGGCCAGCATGATGGTTTCCTCGCGCAGCGCGGCGAAGGCCTGCGAGGCCTCGTTGAAGGCGGCGATCACGCTGGACTGGCGCTCGAAGGCCTGCGCCCAGTGCAGGGCCTTGGGGCCGAGCGCGTACTCGCCGCGGTCGTCGCGCATGGCCAGGCCCAGCGCGGTCAGCGTGTGCAGCAGGCCGTGCAGGCTGCTCTTGGGCAGCGCCAGCGACTTCGCCAGTTCGGCGAGCGGCTGCGGGCGGGCGGCCGCCGCGAGGTGATCCAGCACGCGGGTGGCGCGCTCGACCGCCGGCACCAGGGGGGTGTCGGGGGCATCGTCGCCCGAGCGGGGGATCTTCGAATCCAGGATTTCGGTTGACATCGTGCGGGACCGGGTTAAACTTCGCGCTGTTCCTGAAGCTGAACGCACGTTCAATATATTGAACAACTGGGTGAACGATAGCGACCCCAGGCAAGGCTTGTCAACACCAACCGCATTCGAGGATCCAGACATGGGCAGCTCCGACACCAACCTGACCAGCGCCGCCACCCTGGGGCACTGGATCGACGGCCAGGCCGTCGGCTCCGAGGCGGGCTCGCGCAGCGCGCCGGTCTACAACCCGGCCACCGGCGAGGTCGCGCGCGAAGTGGCGCTGGCCCCGGCGGCGCAGGTCGACGCCGCGGTGCGCTCGGCCGCCGCCGCCTTCCCGGGCTGGGCCGCCACGCCGCCGCTGCGCCGCGCGCGGGTGATGTTCAAGTTCAAGGAGCTGGTCGAGCGCAACGTCGACGAGCTGGCCAAGTGCATCGTGGCCGAGCACGGCAAGGTCTACAGCGACGCGCTGGGCGAGATCACCCGCGGCCTGGAGGTCGTCGAGTTCGCTTGCGGCATCCCGCAGCTGCTCAAGGGCGAGTACAGCGAGCAGGTGGGCACCGGCGTCGACATGTACTCGATCCGCCAGCCGCTGGGCGTGTGCGCCGGGATCACCCCGTTCAACTTCCCGGTGATGGTGCCGATGTGGATGTTCCCGATCGCGCTGGCGACCGGCAACACCTTCATCCTGAAGCCCTCCGAGCGCGACCCCTCCGCCTCGCTGCTGATGGCCCGGCTGCTGAAGGAAGCGGGCCTGCCCGACGGCGTGTTCAACGTGGTCAACGGCGACAAGGAAGCCGTCGACGCGCTGCTCACCCATCCGCAGGTGGCGGCGGTCAGCTTCGTGGGCTCCACGCCGATCGCGAAGTACATCCACGAGACCGCGAGCCGCCACGGCAAGCGCGTGCAGGCGCTGGGCGGCGCGAAGAACCACATGGTGGTCATGCCCGACGCCGACCTCGACCAGGCGGTGGACGCGCTGATCGGCGCCGCCTACGGCTCGGCCGGCGAGCGCTGCATGGCGGTGTCGATCGCGGTGGCCGTCGGCGACGTGGCCGACAAGCTGATCGAGCGGCTGGCCGAGCGCGTGCCGAAGATCAAGGTGGCCCCGGGCATGGACAAGACGGCGGAGATGGGTCCGCTGGTCACCGGCGCGCACCTCGCGAAGGTGCGCGGCTATGTCGACGCGGGCGTGGCCGAGGGCGCGAAGCTGGTCGTGGACGGCCGCGACCTGAAGGTGGCGGGCGCCGAGAAGGGCTTCTTCCTGGGCGGCTGCCTGTTCGACGGCGTGAAGCCCGGCATGAAGATCTACAACGAGGAGATCTTCGGGCCGGTGCTGGGCATCGTGCGCGCGGCGAGCTTCGAGGAAGCGCTGAAGCTGATCAACGACCACGAGTTCGGCAACGGTTGCGCGATCTTCACCCGCGATGGCGATGCCGCCCGCGAGTTCGCCACCCGCGTGCAGATCGGCATGGTGGGCATCAACGTGCCGATCCCGGTGCCCATGGCCTTCCACTCCTTCGGCGGCTGGAAGGCTTCGCTGTTCGGCGACCACCACATGCACGGCCCCGAGGGCGTGCGCTTCTACACCCGCTACAAGGCCGTCACGCAGCGCTGGCCGGCCGGCATCCGCGCCGGCGCCGAGTTCGTGATGCCGACGATGAAGTGACGGTGACCGCGGCGGCTCGCGCCGCCGTTTTCGTGATGCTGCGGCGGGGCGCCGGGCAACGATGGAGACGAACGAGATGACGCTGCAACTGAAGGACATGTCGCTGCTCAAGGCGAAGGGCTACATCGACGGCAAGTGGGTGGACGCCGACGCGGGCGGCCGCTTCGCGGTGACCAACCCGGCCACCGGGGCCACGCTGGTCGAGGTCGCGGACATGGGCGCGGCCGAGACCCGCCGCGCGATCGACGCGGCCAACCGGGCGCTGCCTGCCTGGCGCGCGAAGACCGCCAAGGAGCGGGCCGCGATCATGCGCCGCTGGTTCGACCTGATCATCGCGCACACCGAGGACCTGGCGCTGCTGATGACCTCCGAGCAGGGCAAGCCGCTGGCCGAGTCGCGCGGCGAGGTCGCCTACGGCGCCTCGTTCATCGAGTGGTTCGCGGAAGAGGGCAAGCGCGCCTACGGCGACGTGATCCCGACCACGCAGGCCGATCGCCGGCTGTTCGCGCTCAAGCAGGGGATCGGCGTGTGCGCGGCGATCACGCCGTGGAACTTCCCGATCGCGATGATCACCCGCAAGTGCGCGCCGGCCTTCGCCGCCGGCTGCACCGTGGTGGCCAAGCCGGCCGAGGCCACGCCGCTGTCGGCGCTCGCGCTGGTCGAGCTGGCCGAGCAGGCGGGCTTCCCGCCCGGCGTCTTCAACATGGTGATCGGCGACGCCGGCAAGGCGCCGGAGATCGGCCTGGAGCTGTGCACCAGCCCCATCGTTCGCAAGGTGTCGTTCACCGGCTCCACCGAGGTGGGGCGCATCCTGCTGCGCCAGTCGGCCGACACGATCAAGAAGCTGTCGCTCGAGCTCGGCGGCAACGCGCCCTTCATCGTCTTCGACGACGCGGATCTCGACGCAGCGGTCGAGGGCGCGATCGCGTCGAAGTACCGCAACGCGGGCCAGACCTGCGTGTGCGCCAACCGGCTGATCGTGCAGGACGGCGTCTACGACGCCTTCGCCGAGAAGCTCGCCGCGAAGGTCGCGCAGTTCAAGGTGGGCGCGGGCACCGAGCCGGGCGTGACCGTGGGGCCGCTGATCGAGCCGGCCGCCATCGAGAAGGTCGAGGCGCACATCGCCGACGCGGTGGGCAAGGGCGCGCGCGTGGTCACCGGCGGCAAGCGCCATGCGCTGGGCGGGCTCTTTTTCGAGCCCACCGTGCTGGCCGGCGTGACGCCGCAGATGCGCGTGGCGCGCGAGGAGACCTTCGGCCCGGTGGCGCCGCTGTTCCGGTTCAAGACCGAGGACGAGGCGATCGCGATGGCCAACGACACCGAGTTCGGACTGGCCTCGTACTTCTACTCGCGCGACGTGGGCCGCGTGTTCCGCGTGGCCGAAGCCCTCGAGTCGGGGATGGTCTGCGTGAACAGTGGCATCCTGTCGAACGAGGTATCGCCCTTCGGCGGCGTCAAGCAGTCGGGGCTGGGTCGCGAAGGGTCGAAGTACGGTCTGGACGAGTATCTGGAGATCAAGTATCTCTGCCTGGCCGGCATCTGAGAGCGCGCGCGCGTAAATCCACTGCGCGGTCCGATCTCGCGCCTGCGATGCTCGCCGTACCCCTCCGTACGGCAGCGCTTCGCGGTGCGACCTCGGGCAGATTTCCGAAAACGAGTTTGGGGGGAGTAGACGATGAAGTTCCGGGCCGCAGTGCTGCGCGAGATGTGCCTGCCCATGCCTTATGCAGACAGCCGTCCGCTGTCGATCGAGGAGGTCGAGGTGGCGCCGCCGGGGCGGGGCGAGATCCTGGTGAAGATCCGCGCGGCGGGCCTCTGCCACTCCGACCTGTCGGCGATCAACGGAGACCGGCCCTGGCCGATGCCGATCGTGCCGGGTCATGAGGCCGCGGCCGAGGTGCTGGAGCTCGGTGACGGCGTCACCGACCTGGCGGTCGGCGACCACGTCGCGCTGATCTTTCGCCCCAATTGCGGCACCTGCCCGAGCTGCGCGAGCGGTCGGCCGGCGCTGTGCGTGCCGGGCGGCGAGTCGAACGCCTCCGGTTCGCTGCTGGGCGGCTACAAGCGCCTGCGCGCGGTGGCGGGCACGGGCATCGACGGCCAGCCGGGCGGCACGCTGAACCATCACCTGGGCTGCGCGGCCTTCGCCGAGTACGCGGTCGTGTCGCGCCGCTCCGCGGTGAAGATCGACCCCACGCTGCCCTGGGACGAGGCGGCGCTGTTCGGCTGCGCGGTCATCACCGGGGCGGGCGCCGTCGTCAACACCGCGAAGGTCGAGGCGGGCGCCAAGGTGGCGGTGGTGGGGCTCGGCGGCGTGGGTTTCTCCTCGCTGCTGGCGGCCAAGGCGGTCGGCGCGGTCGAAGTGATCGCGGTCGACATGCTCGACGCCAAGCTGGACAAGGCGCGCGAGCTCGGCGCCACCCAGTGCTTCAACGCGGCCGACCCCGCGGTGATCGACAAGATCAAGGCCGCCACCGGCGGCGGCGTCGACTACGCCTTCGAGATGGCCGGCAGCGTGAAGGCGCTCGAGCTGGCCTACCGGATCACCGCGCGCGGCGGCACCACGGTGACCGCGGGCCTGCCGAATCCCGCGCACAAGTGGGAGATGCAGGCGGTCACGCTGATCGCCGAGGAGCGCACGGTCAAGGGGAGCTACGTGGGCTCCTGCGTGCCCTCGCGCGACATTCCGCGCTTCATCGCGATGTACAAGGCGGGCCTGCTGCCGGTGGACAAGCTGCTGTCGGAGCGGATCCGGCTGGACGACATCAACGGCGCGCTCGATCGGCTGGCGCGCGGCGAGTCGATCCGGCAGGTGATCATGATGGATTGAGGAGGGCGCGCGGCGGCGGCCTTCCGGTCGACGCGGTCTCGACGGGATTCGGCGAATGAGCGAACAGTTCGACTACATCATCGTGGGCGCCGGCACGGCCGGCTGCCTGTTGGCCAACAGGCTGTCGGCGGACCCCTCGGTGCGGGTGCTGCTGCTCGAGGCCGGCGGGCGCGACGACTACATCTGGGTCCACATCCCGGTGGGCTACCTGTACTGCATCGGCAACCCGCGCACCGACTGGCTGTACAAGACCGAGCCCGAGGCGGGCCTGGGCGGCCGGAGCATCGGCTATCCGCGCGGCAAGGTGCTGGGCGGCTGCTCGTCGATCAACGGCATGATCTACATGCGCGGCCAGCGCGGCGACTACGACGGATGGGCCGCGGCCGGCAATCCCGGCTGGGGCTGGGACGACATCCTCCCGTACTTCCTGAAGCACGAGAACTGGCACGGGCTGGACGGCGGCGGGCAGGATTCGCTGCACGGCCACGGCGGCGAGTGGCGGGTCGAGCGGCAGCGGCTGAGCTGGGAGCTGCTCGACGCCTTCCAGCAGGCGGCCGCCGAGACCGGCATCCCGCCCACCGAGGACTTCAACCGCGGCGACAACTTCGGCTGCGGCTACTTCGAGGTGAACCAGCGCAAGGGCGTGCGATGGAACGCATCGAAGGCCTTCCTGCATCCGGTCAGCGGGCGGCCGAACCTGAAGGTGGTGACCGGCGCCCAGGTGCTGCGCCTGCTCCGGCGCGAGGACGGTTCCGGGCGGATCGCTGGCGTGGAATGTCGCATGGGCGGCGCATCCGGAGAAAGTAAGTCCTTCCTATGCTCGCATGAGGTGGTCATGGCTGCGGGCGCCATCGGCACCGCCCAGATCCTGCAGCTGTCGGGGATCGGCCCGGGCGAGGCCACGGCCGCGGCAGGCATCACGCCGGTGGTCGATCTGCCGGGGGTCGGGGAGAACCTGCAGGATCATCTGCAGCTGCGCCTGATCTACCGGGTCAGCAACGTGCACACGCTGAACCATCAGGCGAACAGCCTGATCGGCAAGGCGCAGATGGGGCTGCAGTATCTGCTGTTCCGTCGGGGGCCGATGACGATGTCGCCCAGTCAGCTGGGGGCCTTCGCGCGCTCGGACGCGTCGCAGGCGAGCGCCAACGTCGAGTATCACGTTCAACCGCTCTCGCTGGACAAGTTCGGGGAGCCCTTGCACAACTTCCCGGCCTTCACCGCGTCGGTCTGCAATCTGCGGCCGAGCTCGCGAGGGCAAGTCAGGCTCGCCTCTTCGGATCCGCTGGCGGCTCCGCGGATCATGCCCAACTATCTGGCCACGGAGGAAGACCGGAAAGTCGCGGCGGACTCGATCCGGCTGACGCGCCGGATCGTGGCTGCGGATGCCCTGAAGCGCTATGCGCCGGTCGAGTACCTGCCGGGGCCGGACTACCGGACGGATGAGGAGCTTGCGGAGGCGGCAGGCAAGGTCGGCACGACGATCTTTCATCCCGTGGGGACCTGCAAGATGGGTCCCGCTTCGGACCCGATGGCCGTGGTCGACCATCGTCTGCGTTGTCACAAGGTTCCGGGCCTGCGGATCGCCGACGCATCGGTCATGCCTACGATCACCTCGGGGAACACCAATTCGCCGACGCTGATGATCGCGGAGAAAGCGGCCGCGATGATGCTGGAGGACAGGCGGGGCTGAGCAGAGGAGGTGCTGAGCAGAGGAGGTGCTGAGCAGAGGCGGCTCAGGTCCCTGCTTTCAGTGGCGGCGGTTTCACGTGAAACAATCCTGACGGGCACCGCGACGCGGCGACGGCCCGGAGCAAACAACGTAATGGATACGGTTCAAACGGTAGTCGTAGGTGCCGGTGTAGTCGGCTTGGCAATTGCTCGGGCGCTCGCGTTGACGGGCAGGGAGGTGGTGATCCTCGAAGCAGCCGATGCGGTCGGGACCGAGACCAGCTCGCGCAACAGTGAAGTGATTCACGCGGGCATCTACTACGAGCCCGGTTCGCTGAAGGCTCAACTCTGCGTCGAGGGGCGGGAGCGCCTCTACGCCTACTGTGACGAGCGGGGTGTTGCCTATCGCAACTGCGGCAAGCTGATCGTGGCGGCCAGCGACGCCCAGCGTGAGGGCCTCGAACGGATCGACAAGCGGGCGCGCGCGGCGGGCGTCGAGAACCTGCGCTGGCTGAGCGGGGCAGAGGCGATGGCCATGGAGCCGGCCTTGAGTTGCACGCACGCGCTGTTGTCGCCGAGCACGGGAATCATCGACAGCCATGGCTTGATGCTGGCCCTGCAGGGCGAAGCTGAGGACCACGGCGCGATGCTCGCGCGTTGCAGTCGGGTGCTGCGGGGCAGGGTGACACCGGAGGGCTTCGAGCTCGAGGTCGAATCGGAAGGCGACACGATGCGGCTGGCGTGCCGCGAGCTGGTCAATGCCGCGGGCCTGGGAGCCAATGCGGTGGCGGCGGCGCTCGAGGGGCTGGGTGCGGACCACGTGCCGCCCCTGTACTACGCCAAGGGCAATTACTTCGCGCTGGCGGCCCGGTGCCCGTTCAGCCGCTTGATCTACCCGATTCCCAACGAGGCCGGACTCGGCGTCCACCTGACGATAGACCTGGGCGGGCAGGGCCGCTTCGGCCCCGATGTCGAATGGATCGAAGCCATCGACTACGACGTGGATCCGTCGAGATGCGCTGGCTTCTATGAAGAGATTCGAACCTATTGGCCTGGCCTGCCGGACGGCGCCTTGCATGCCTCGTATGCCGGCATCCGGCCGAAGCTGGTCCCGGCGGGGCACCGACTTCCGCATCGACGGCCCCGAGACTCACCGGGTCGGCGGCCTGGTCAACCTCTTCGGGATCGAGTCACCGGGCCTGACGGCGTCCCTGGCGATCGGCGAGCGGGTGAGGCGCGCGCTGGACGCCTCGCGTTGAGCGGGCGTGCCTGGCGCGGCACCGAGGCGCTGGGCATCCTGGGGAGATCCAGGCTCGCGGCTTAGGAAGTCTGCGGGCGCATTTTCGACCCCTGCACGCTTGGCAGGCGGGCTGGTACCTCGAGGACAGCGCACCTCGGCCGAGGGCGCTCGCGGAGGCCACGAGCTGAGCCGCTGCGGCCGCGAATGAGGGAGGGACGGCAAGCCCGTGGCGCCCGCGCTCTGCAGGGCGGCGTGGGGAAAGGAGCCGACCCTCGGGCATCAGCGCTGCCCCGCTCGCGTGGTTGGCCCTCGAAGCACAAACGTCGTCGATCAGGCGCGCGCTCCCGCACGGGCCCCGAGCAGACCCGTGTGTCTTCGGCGGCGCTCTTCAGCGGACGCCCTTCAGCGCGCGCCGCCCTTGTCCATCGGGCAGGTGTTCATCCCGAGCAGGCTATAAAGCGGGCAGCTTCGGAAGATCCCCGTCGCAAGCGGGATGAGTCCGAGCCACCCCCAGGCGCCGATGGTGCCCATCAGCGTCAGCGCGATCAAGATCACGCCCACTGCGATCCGAAGGATGCGGTCAATGCCGCCAACGTTCGTCTTCATTTGAAGCCTCCAAGCAATCGGGTTCGTCCCGAAGGGATTCAAGCTAGCACGCGTTCCGGCGAACTTCATTGACTTCGGCCAGATTCTCGGCAAAGCATGCGCCGCCGCGACGGAAGACCGGTGCTAGCGGGGCGCTGAAGATGCGCGACGCTGCCCATTCTCTTGCGGCCCTCGAGATTGTTTCACGTGGAACACGGGCATCGGCATGGGCAGGGGCGGCCCCGCGCCCAGTCGCCGCCTGTGCTGCTGTGTTTGCTCCCCGGATCCGGGTTCTCCGGCAAGCGTCGAATGAGCGCCGGGGTCGCGCAACATGACTGCGCCGAGCTCCTTGCACGAAGTTCGATGGTCGCGAAGAGGCTCGGTGCTTGTTTCACGTGAAACACAGTCGCCCGGCCAAAGCACAGGCAGCGGGCCGGCACCCCGTCGCCGCGGAGGGCGGGCCGTCCGGACGGAACCGGCATCGGCCATTCGTTCTACTTGGGCCAATCCCCGCCAACTCCTATAATCTCGCCTCCCGGCATCATTGCTGCGCATGCCCGAGGGCTCGAGGTTCCCGATGGATTTTCCCGAACAGTTCGACGTAATCGTCGTGGGTGGCGGCCACGCCGGCACCGAGGCGGCGCTTGCCTCGGCGCGGATGGGGAGCCGCACGCTTCTGCTGACGCACAGCATCGAGACGCTCGGCCAGATGTCCTGCAATCCGTCGATCGGCGGAATCGGCAAGGGGCATCTCGTGAAGGAGATCGATGCCCTGGGCGGCGCGATGGCCGAGGCAACCGACGAGGCGGGCATACAGTTCCGGATCCTGAACTCCAGCAAGGGCCCGGCGGTTCGCGCCACGCGCGCCCAGGCAGACCGGGTGCTGTACCGCCAGGCAATCCGCCGCCGTCTGGAGAACCAGGCCAATCTCTGGCTCTTCCAGCAGGCGGTCGACGACCTGATGGTGGAGGGCGATCGCGTCGTTGGCGCGGTGACCCAGCTCGGGCTCCGCTTCCGGGCGAGGTCCGTCGTGCTGACCACCGGCACCTTCCTGAATGGCCTGATCCACGTGGGCCTGGCTCACCACTCTGCCGGTCGTGCCGGCGATCCGCCTTCGATCTCCCTGGCCGAGCGTCTCAAGGCCCTGAAGCTTCCGCAAGGCCGCCTGAAGACCGGCACCCCGCCGCGCATCGACGGCCGCACGATCGATTTCGCCCAGTGCGAGGAGCAGCCGGGCGACCTGGATCCGGTGCCGGTCTTTTCCTTCCTGGGCGATCCGGCCAGCCACCCCAGGCAGCTGCCTTGCTGGATCACGCACACCACCGAGATCACCCACGAGATCATTCGGGGTGGCCTCGATCGCAGCCCCATGTACACCGGCGTCATCGAGGGGGTCGGGCCGCGCTACTGCCCGTCCATCGAGGACAAGATCCACCGCTTCGCATCGAAGTCCTCGCACCAGATCTTCCTGGAACCCGAGGGCCTGACAACGAACGAGTTCTATCCGAACGGCATCTCCACCAGCCTGCCCTTCGATGTCCAGCTCGAGCTCGTCCACTCGATCCCCGGGCTCGAGAAGGCGCACATCCTTCGGCCCGGTTATGCGATCGAGTACGACTACTTCGATCCCCGCGGGCTGAAGCGCTCGCTCGAGACCCGCGCGATCGAGGGGCTGTTCTTCGCCGGCCAGATCAACGGCACCACCGGTTACGAGGAGGCGGCGGCGCAGGGCCTCCTGGCGGGCATCAACGCGAGCCTGAAGGTGCAGGGCAGGGAGGCCTGGTTTCCCAGCCGCGACGAGGCCTACCTGGGGGTCCTCGTCGACGATCTGGTCACCCGGGGCGTTTCCGAGCCGTACCGGATGTTCACCAGCCGCGCCGAGTACCGCCTCAGCCTTCGCGAGGACAACGCCGACCTGCGGCTCACGCCGATCGGGCGCGACCTGGGTTGTGTCGACGACCGCCGCTGGGAGGCCTTCGCGCGCAAGCGCGAGGCGATCGATGCCGAGCTTCAGCGCCTGCGCGCGACCTGGGTCAATCCGCGAAGCCTGCCGCCAGAGCGGGCGATCGAGACGATCGGCCAGCCGATCGAGCGCGAGCACTCGCTGGCCGACCTGCTTCGCCGTCCGGACGTCTCCTACGGGGCGATCGTGACATTGGGCGGGCCCGGCGCCGAGGATCCCCAGGTGGCCGAGCAGGTCGAGATCCAGCTCAAGTACGCGGGCTACATCCAGCGCCAGCAGGCCGAGATTGCGCGACACGCGCACAACGAGCAGTTGCCCTTGCCGCCCGATTTCGACTATTCGGCCGTCCGCGGACTGTCGGTCGAGGTGCGCCAGAAGCTGTCCCAGCATCGGCCCGAAACCGTCGGGCAGGCGGCGCGCATTTCCGGCATCACGCCGGCGGCGATCTCGCTGCTGCTGGTGCACCTGAAGAAGCGCCGCCAGACCGCTACCGGTGAAAGGGCGGCCTGACTTGTCCTCGTCTCGCTCCGCTCGCGTCCGCCGCGCGCCGTCGGCTTCCCTCGATCGGGGCGCGCTCGAACGCGAGCTCGCAGCCGGCCTCGCGCAGCTGCACCTCGAGCTGCCCGACGCCGCCATCGGCAAGTTGCTCGACTACCTCGCGCTGCTTTCCAAGTGGAATGCGGTCTACAACCTGACCGCGGTGCGCGAACCGCGCGCCATGCTTGTCCAGCATCTGCTCGACAGCCTGGCCATCGTGGCGCCGCTGGCCGCCCGCGGAGCCGCCCCGGGCAACGGCGGGGAGGGCAACGGCGGAGAGGGCAACGGCGGAGAGAGCAACGGCGCACCGCGCACCGGCGCAGAGGGCGAACCGCCCGGCTCCGACGCCCCCTACCGCTGCGTGGTCGACGTCGGCAGCGGCGGCGGCCTGCCCGGCATCGTGTTGGCGATCGTCTGGCCGCGCACCCGGATCCACCTCGTCGAGCCGGTTGGAAAGAAGGCCGCCTTTCTCCGCCAGTGTGCAGTGGAGTTAGCGCTTGCACACGTAGAAGTCCACGCCAGCCGTGTCGAGGAGCTTCAGCTCGGACCCGCCCTGGCCCCCGACCTGATCCTGTGCCGCGCCTTCGCCTCGCTGCCCGACTTCGTTTCCGGCATCGAGGCGCTGGTCGGGCCGTCTACCCTCGTGGCCGCGATGAAGGGGGTCGTTCCCCGCGACGAGATCGCCGCCCTGGGCGGCGGCTGGTCGGTCGCGGAAATCCTGCCGCTCCAGGTGCCACTGCTCGACGCGGAGCGGCACTTGCTGCTGCTCGAGCGCAGCGCGGACCGCGGCACGCGCGCACGCAGCGACACGCATCCGGACGCCCGGGCACACGCAGGCCGCGACGGGCCCGCCGACCACTGACGCCGGCCCTCCGCCACCGACACGACACGCACGCGAGCCCCGCCCATGGCCAGGATATTCGTCATCGCCAACCAGAAGGGTGGCGTCGGCAAGACCACCACTTCGGTGAATCTTGCCGCGGCCCTCGCGCGCCTCGGCCAGCGGACGCTGCTGGTGGACCTGGATCCGCAGGGCAATGCCACGATGGGCAGCGGGATCGACAAGCGCAGCCTGAAGCGCACCGTCTACCAGGTGCTGATCGGCCTGTCCGACGTGGTCGAGGCCACTTGCCAGGCGCCGGGCTCGGACTACGCGGTGCTTCCCGCCAACCGGGAACTCGCGGGCGCCGAGGTCGAGCTGGTCGACTTCGACGAGCGCGAAACCCGCCTCAAGGACGCGCTGGCCGCGGTCGACGACCAGTACGACTTCGTCCTGATCGACTGCCCGCCCTCGCTGTCCCTGCTCACCCTCAACGGCTTCTGCGCCGCGCACGGCGTGATCATCCCGATGCAGTGCGAGTACTTCGCGCTGGAGGGCCTGTCGGACCTGGTCAACACGATCAAGAAGATCCACGCGAACTTCAACACCGAGCTGAAGATCATCGGCCTGCTGCGAGTGATGTTCGATCCCCGGGTCACGCTGTCGCAGCAGGTCTCGGCCCAGCTCGAGCAGCACTTCGGCGACAAGGTCTTCGGCACGATCATCCCGCGCAACGTGCGCCTGGCCGAGGCGCCGAGCTACGGGCTGCCGGGCGTGGTCTTCGACCCGCAGTCCAAGGGGGCGAAGGCCTACATGGCGTTCGGCGCCGAGCTGATCGAGCGGATGAAGAATCTGGCGCCGGCCCACGAAGGGCCTCGGCGCGATGCCGCGCCCGACGCCGCGACTCCGCCGCGCGCCGGGGCCGACCCCGCGCGACCCGGCGACGCCGCGCGGCCCGGCGATCGCGAATCCAACGAACCCGGAGCCACCCGATGATCAAGAAACAGAAGGGCCTCGGCCGCGGCCTCGAGGCGCTGCTCGGCGCCGACACCTCGCCCGAGCGCCCCGCCGCGCAAGGCGAGGCGATCAACGCGCTGCGCCTGGACCAGCTGCAGGCCGGGCGCTACCAGCCGCGCACGCGGATGGACGAAACCGCGCTGCAGGAGCTCGCGGCCTCGATCCGCGAGCATGGGCTGATGCAGCCGATCGTCGTGCGCCCGGTGGGCGCCGATCGCTGGGAGATCATCGCCGGCGAGCGCCGCTTCCGGGCGGCAGGCCTGGCCGGGCTTTCCGAAGTGCCGGTGATCGTGCGCGAGGTGCCCGACGAGCAGGCGCTGCAGCTGGCCCTGATCGAGAACATCCAGCGCGAGGACCTGAACCCGCTCGAAGAGGCGCAGGCCATTCGCCGCCTGATCGACGAATTCGGCTTCTCGCACGAGAAGGCCGCCGATGCCATCGGCCGTTCGCGCAGCGCCACCTCCAACCTGCTGCGCCTGCTGAACCTGGCCGAACCGGTGCAGACGATGCTGCTGGCCGGCGACCTGGACATGGGCCACGCGCGCGCGCTGCTCGCGCTGGACCGCGCCCGCCAGATCATGGTGGCGCACGAGGTGGTGGAGCGCCGGCTCTCGGTTCGCGAAACCGAACGCCTGGTGCAGCGCGCGCTGGAGGGCGACGAATCGAAGCCCGGCCGCCGCGCGACGGCCGAGGGCGGCCGCGACCTTGCGCGACTTCAGGAGCGGCTCGCCGACGCGCTGGCCGCGCCGGTCACGATCAAGGCCAACGCGCGCGGCCGCGGCAGCCTCACGATCGGTTTCGGCAGCCTGGAGCAGTTCCAGGGCCTGCTGGAGCGCCTGGGCGTGGCCGCCGAGGACTGACGCGGCTCAGACCCCGTGCGGCTTGCGCAGGAAGTCCTCCCTGTCGACCGAGCGCACCTTCAGTTCCCGGATCGCGCCACCCTTGAGCACCCGCAGGGGGATCTCGGCCCCCGCCGGTCCGGCCTTCCAGAGCTTGCGGTAGAAGTCCGCCTGGCCGCCGACCGTCTCCTCGCCGACACCCACGATCACGTCGCCGGGCCCGAGCCCGGCCTGTTCGGCCGGCCCGCCCGGCGTGACCCGCGCCACCATCAGGTTGCCGCGCACCGACTCGGTCGACACGCCGAGCCAGGGCCGGGCCGGGCCCGGTCGCTTGCCGTCGGCGAGCAGCGCGTCGAGCACCGGCTTGAGCAGCCCCACCGGCACGAAGAGATTGCCGGGCACCGCATTGCGTCCGGGCGGCGCCGCGTCGTTGACGATCAGCGAGCCGATGCCGACCAGCCGGCCGTCCGGGGCGATCAGCGCCGCCCCGCTCCAGTTGTTCACCGGCGGAAAGGTGAACAGCGGCTTCTCGAGCAGGTACTCCCAGGTTCCGGAGAAAGGCTTGCGCGACAGCACGACCAGCTCGGTGGCGATCGGCTCGCCATGGCCGAGCGTGAGCACCTGCGCACCCTCGGCCACCGCGTCGGAATCGCCGAGCTCGAGCGGCGCGCCGTCGAGCGGCAAGGCGGTGCGCACGATGCCGAAGCCGCTCGTCGGATCCTGGGCCGCCACGCTCGCCGGAATCCTGCGGCCCGACGCGGTGACCACCTCCACCTCGTCGGCCTCGAGCAGCAGGTAGCCGATGGTCAGCACGGTGGACGGGCCGATGATCACGCCGGAGCCGCTGCGGCGCAGGCCCAGGGATGCCACGGTTTCCCCGTCGCGCACCGCGGTGGTCCGGATCTGGACCACGCTGCCGACGAACTGGCGCAGGTCGACGGCCGGCGCCGCCTGGGGCGCGGGGTCGGCCGGCGCCGATGGCGCCGCGCGAGGCGACGGCGCGGCCGATGCGCCCGGTTGGCGCGCGCCTTCCGGGGTCTCCGATCGAAGCGGCCCCTCCGCCCGAGGCGTCTCCTCCGGCTCCAGCGGACGCTGCAGGTCGGGCGGCGACGACGGCTCCGGCCCGAGCTCCCCGGCGGTCACGCCGGGCCCGCCGAGCGCCCCGCCCCCCAAAAGGACGAGCGCCAGCGCGGCGGAAAGCGCTCGGGAACGTAACGACGCGAGCACGGCGCCGTTGCGGCAGGCAGAAAGCACAGGCAGCATCTCGAAATCCCGGGTTCGATCGGTTGTCGCGATCCGCCAAGCATTCTTTCACGCGCGGGTGTTGTTGCGGCGCGGCATTCCGGCTTGACCCGTTTTCAGCCGGCGGGCTAGAATCGACAGTCTTTGTCCGCTGCAAACCGCTGCAAACCGCTGCAAGCCTAGCAAGATGTTCACCGCGGTCGGTCTGCAAGTCGTCGTCGTTGCCGTGCTGGCCCTTGTCGCCGGCGGGGTCTGGGGGATGGAAGTCGCCCTGTCCCTGGTGTTCGGCGGCGCAGCGGCCATCGTCCCGAACGCGCTGTTCGCGTTGCGTCTGGCCACGAACCGGGGGCGATCGTCGGAGTCTTATCCGGTGGTCTTCTTCCTGGGCGAGATCGTCAAGATCGGCCTGACCGTCGCACTGCTCGTCTGGGCCGCGACCTCCCTGCCGCAGCTGCAATGGCCGCCGCTGCTCGCCGGGCTGATCGCGGCGCTGAAGGCGCCGTTCCTGCTGCCCCTGGTGGTTCGCGGGAAGCCCGCCGAAGGCGCGACCGATGGCTCCGGCAAAGGGCAGGAATCGAATCCGACGCAACCTGGCCTCAACCGCCAATAACAGAGATCCGGTAACCGACATGGCTGCAGGCGCCAACGCACCCACCGCGTCCGAATACATCGTTCACCATCTGGCGCACCTGAACACTTCGGGTTCGGCCCAGAAGAACATCGTCGATTTCTCGATCATCAACATCGACACCGTCTTCTGGTCGGTGCTGCTCGGTGCCCTGATGTGCTTCTTCATGTACCGCGCCGCGCGCATGGTGCAGGTGGGCGCCCCGGGCCGCTTCGTCGGCGCGGTCGAGTCGCTGGTCGAGTTCGTCCACGAGCAGGCCCGCAGCATCGTCCACGGCGACATCCGGATGATCGCGCCGCTCGCGCTCACCGCCTTCGTCTGGATCGTCCTGATGAACGCGATGGACCTGCTGCCGGTCGACCTGCTGCCGCGCATGGGCGAGCTGGTCGGCATCCACTACATGCGGGTCGTGCCCACCGCCGACCTGAACGGCACGCTGTCGATGTCCATCGTCGTGCTGGGCGCGTCGATCTACTACGGCATCAAGGTCAAGCACCCGGGCGGCTTCGTCAAGGAGCTGTTCTCGGCGCCCTTCGGCGCGAACGTCTTCGTGGCGCCGTTCAACTTCATCCTCAACCTGATCGAGTACGCGGCCAAGACCGTCTCGCTCGGGATGCGACTGTTCGGGAACATGTTCGCCGGCGAGCTGGTGTTCATGCTGATCGCACTGCTCGGCGGCGCCGCCACCTGGTGGACCTTCGGGCTGCATTTCCTGACCGGCCTCGGCTGGGCGATCTTCCACATCCTGATCATCACGCTTCAGGGCTTCATCTTCATGATGCTCACGCTCGTCTACATCGGGCAGGCTCACGAAGGCCACTGATCCCGTTCGTTCAATCGTTCCCAAACCACTCTTACCTACCTACTCAGGAGTAATCATGACCAACGTTGCTCTCGTCGCCCTCGCTTGCGGTTTGATCATCAGCCTCGGCGCGCTCGGCGCCTGCCTCGGCATCGGCATGATGGGTGGCAAGTACATCGAAGCGGCTGCCCGCCAGCCCGAGCTGATGGACAAGCTGCAGACCAAGATGTTCCTGCTGGCCGGCCTGATCGACGCCGCCTTCCTGATCGGTGTCGGTATCGCGATGCTGTTCGCCTTCGCCAACCCGTTCGTCGGCTGAAGCACGCACAGATCCCGTCAACCGACTGAAGGAGGACCGTCGTGAATCTGAACGCGACGCTCATCGTCCAGATCGTCGTCTTCCTCGCGCTCTGGTGGTTCACCGCCAAGTTCGTCTGGCCGCCGATCACCAAGACGCTCGACGAGCGGTCCAAGCGGATCGCCGAGGGTCTTGCGGCTGCGGACAAGGCGCGTGCCGACCTGGCCGCCGCCGAAAAGCGCGTCGAGCAGGAGCTGAAGATGGCTCGCGCCGGCGCCGCCGAAGTCCGCGGCACTGCCGAGAAGCAGGCCGCCGGCATCGTCGAGAAGGCCCGCGAGGAAGCCAACGCGATCATCGCGGCCGCCCGCAAGTCGGCCGAGGAAGAGGCTGCCCTGGCTGCCCAGAAGGCGCGCGAGCAATTGCGCGAACAGGTCGCGCAACTGGCCGTCGCCGGTGCCGAGCGCATCCTGCGCAAGGAAATCGACGCCAGCCGGCATGCCGAGCTTCTGAACAACCTGAAGAACGAGCTGCGCTGACATGGCCGAGTCGCTGACGATCGCCCGGCCCTACGCCGAGGCCGCTTTCAAGCTGGCGCGCGAACTGAACGCGCTGCCGTCGTGGTCCGAAGCGCTCGGCCGACTGGCCGTCGTGGCCGGCACCGAGGTCGCCCGCGAGCTGGTCGGCAATCCCCGGCTCACCACCGACCAGGTGGCGGGCCTGATCGCCGACTCCGCGGGCAAGCTGTCCGCCGAGCAGGTCAACTTCGTGCGCGTGCTGGCCGAGAACGAGCGGCTCACGGTCCTCCCCGAGATCGCCGACGCGTTCGAGGCCCTGCGCAACGCGCACGAGGGCGTGGTCGACGCGCAGGTCTCGTCGGCCTATCCGCTCGCCGACGACCAGCTCGCCGAGATCGTCGCGACACTCGAGCAGAAGTACGCCAGCAAGGTGAAGGCCACGGTGCACGTCGAGCCCGATCTGATCGGCGGCGTGTCGATCCGCATCGGCGACGAGGTGATCGACGCCTCGGTCCGGGGCAAGCTGGCCCAAATGGCCAGCGCGATGAAGCTTTAAGGAATACAGGGGAATCTCATGCAACTGAATCCGGCCGAGATCAGCGAACTGCTGAAGAGCAAGATCCAGAACCTGGAAGTCGGTGCCGATACCCGCAACCAGGGTTCGGTCGTGTCCGTCACCGACGGCATCTGCCGCATCCACGGCCTGTCCGACGTGATGCAGGGCGAGATGATCGAGTTCCCGGCGGGCCCGGGCGGCGTGGCCAGCTACGGCCTGGCGCTGAACCTCGAGCGCGACTCGGTCGGCGCGGTGGTGCTCGGCGCCTACGAGCACATCTCCGAGGGCATGACCGTCAAGGCCACCGGCCGAATCCTCGAGGTGCCGGTCGGCCCCGAGCTGCTGGGCCGCGTGGTGAACTCGCTGGGCCAGCCCATCGACGGCAAGGGCCCGGTCAACGCGAAGATGACCGACGTCATCGAGAAGGTGGCGCCCGGCGTCATCGCGCGCAAATCGGTGTCGCAGCCGGTCCAGACCGGCCTGAAGGCCATCGACTCGATGGTGCCGATCGGCCGCGGCCAGCGCGAGCTGATCATCGGCGACCGCCAGACCGGCAAGACCGCGGTGGCCGTCGACACGATCATCAACCAGAAGG